>PFLI01000111.1:0-2188 GCA_002785065.1 Candidatus Roizmanbacteria bacterium CG_4_10_14_0_8_um_filter_33_9 | reverse complement strand
TTAAAGATCAAGCGGGGAACGAAACTGAAGCTAGTTCAATCTCAGATACCATTCTTTACCAACCAACTGCAATATCAACCGTCACCGATACCGTAGTTACTGCTGTCTCTACTGTTACTAGTACGGTTAAAGAAACCATCAATTCCGTCAAAGAAATGATTGAAGATATTGTTAAACCGGAAGAAGAGGAGACCAAAACTCTAGAAACCCAACCAGAGGAAGAGACTACTTCCCAAACTGTTCCTCAGGCAAAACCTCTCTCTTTTTGGCAGAGGCTGGTCAATTTCTTCAAAAATCTTTTCTAAGTGAGAGTGTGTTTAAGGTGAGAATGTGTTTAATATTTTCGCCAAAAATTGCTTTTTTTGCTTATAAAGACAACATTCTACACCCGTCGGGTGTAAAATGGCTTAGATACGGTCTAAAGGCATAAAAAAATGAAAATTAGTACCGTAGTACAGTTTACGGTACTTAAAAATATTACCTTGTGATCATCTAAATATCATGATAAAAGAGATACACAAAAAGAGTAGGGGATTAAAAAAAGTCTAAAGGAGAGAACAGATAAAGATTAACCCAGGAAAAGGGGCGTCTTTGCTTTTTAAAAGAGCGGAAATTTTAAAAACTGTAGGGGCGCTAGGTAGGACAATAGACAGAGATTACAAAGGACGTAATCCGGTTTTGTTAGTTATTCTAAAAGGCGCCCACATTTTTGCGGCGGAATTATCCCTGTCAATTGAGATTCCGCACGAGACCGAATTCGCAACACTCTCAAGTTACGGGGATAACGTCGTGTCCAGCAACACCCTTCACTTCCTGATGGACAATAACATTGAATTACATGGTAGACACGCGATTTTGATAGAAGATATTGTTGACACGGGACTTTCTCTAGATTACATCCTAAAAGTCTTACCCGGAAGAAACCCCGCATCGCTGGCCACCTGCGCCCTCTTGAATAAACCGGAAAGGAGAATTGAGTCTGTAGAAATCAGATATGTTGGATTTACCATTCCGAATTGCTATGTTATTGGTCACGGAATGGATTTCCAACAGGGTTGGCGACACCTTCCCGATATTTGGGCGGTGAATGCGTCGTGGATCAAAAGAAACGCCAAACCGCCGGAAGTTATTACATACAAAACTCAGTGAAAAGATCAACCAAAAAGCCCGGCGTTTATTTACCCCCGGGCTTTTCTTTTCCTTTCTTTCCTTTCACACTAACTAAATATATAACATTTACGTATGCGATCGCATATAAATTTGTTATACTATAAAGAATGAAAATCACAACCTCAGAAACAATACTCCTTTATCTTGCCGAAATATCTGACCTATTAAACGAATCCACTGGTAACTACTTACATAAAAGACATAACATACTCAAACTATTTGAAGAAAAACGTAAAGGTTCCGCAGTAACAACAATTCAAAGATTACTTCTAACCTCCAATATCGAAAAGATTGTTGAAAACGGGGAAGTATTTTACAAAATCACCAATCAGGGAAAATTAAAGATAAACAAAAAGTTTAGGTTAAATGATATTAATCGAAAATGGGATAAAAAATGGCGAATATTAATTTTTGATATACCAGAAAAGAGTAGAACCGCTCGTAATATTTTACGACATAAACTGTCTTCTCTTGGATTCGGCTTGTTGCAGAAAAGCGTTTGGATTTCGCCCTACGATGTTGTCCGCGAAGTTTCTGATTTTTTAAAACTTCATAAATTAGACAAGGGAGTGATTTTCTTCGAAGCGAATACAATAGGGGAGGAAACCAATCAACAAATAGCCAACACCACCTGGAAACTTAACGAACTCAATGAAAAATACGACGAAATACTTTCTGACTACACCCTAAACGAAGACAAAAATCAAGCAAGTACCACTTTCCAAAACCACTATTTAAGTTTTCTTCACGAAGATCCCTGTTTACCTCAAGAGCTATATCCAAAACCATGGCACGGTAACAAAGTACAAAAGCTGTACTTTAAATTAGTAAAACTTAATATAACAAAATAGTGGACGATCGCATACTAAAATGTTATATTATAATCAGGCAAATAATTCCTCATACCCAATTTATTTTGTTGTTAAATCCTGATTCCCGTAGCTGCGAGGCCCGCCTAGACTCGCGTTCTGCGAGGCTGGCTGTGCCTCGCCAATTGCATAAAAAAGAATAGGAAGAT
>PFLI01000042.1 GCA_002785065.1 Candidatus Roizmanbacteria bacterium CG_4_10_14_0_8_um_filter_33_9 | reverse complement strand
GTTGATTTTTAAAACTCGGTTTCATGCTCATTATTGGATTAGAAAATACTATTACACAATAATTTTAATAATCTATTAATAAAATTCAGATTGCTAATTCTGCAAACAAATAGTTCTTCAATATGTTGACTACTTTGACCGGATATATTTGTCCATTTAAATTACTGTTTGACCTAACAAAAACAGGAAGTTGGTTGTCTAATAGTGCTTTTTGATATCCTTTCATCCCCTCCCCAACAAATAGTGCTAATCTTCGTCTCCCAACATTTTTTTGTTGAAACTCCAGATATTTATGATTAGATAATTCTATTAGAGCTTTTGAACGTTCCCTTTTTTCTTCATAGGTAGGTTCTTTTAGCCGTTTTGACATATAAAACGCTGCTGTTTTATTCCGTTTTGAAAAACGAAATACATGAAACTTAGAGATCAGACTTTTCTCAAGAAGTGAATATGTTTTTTGAAAATCTGAGTCTGTTTCATCGAGAAATCCAACAATAACATCGGTTGCAATAAATGCAAAAGGATTTATCTTATGAATTTCATTGATTTTCCATAAAAATTCTTCAGTTGTATATCCCCTTTTCATAAGACTAAGTGTATTATCTGATCCGGATTGAAGAGGAATATGAAAAAAATGTACAAATCGTTCTTTTTGTTTTAAATTACCATACCATTTAATAAATTCCAATGTGATACTCCAAGGATGAATAGATCCAAAACTAATCCGAGAAATATCGGTCTTTTGAATAACAGCATCGACAAGATCTGTTAAAGATTCTCCCGTGTCTTTTCCAAATGCTTCAGTATTAATTGCCGTCAAAATGAGTTCTTTTAAACAATAAGTATGTTGATAATGCTTAATTCTTAATTCTATATTATTGATTTTTTCAGAATGTGGTTTGCCTCGTAAATACGGCACAATGCAATATGAACAAAACCGGTGGCATCCATCCTGAATTTTAAGCATAAGACGGCCTGAAGACAAATATTTATCTTTATGTTGCATCTGATCTAAGCTTCGATGTTGAAAGGAATCATCTTCAGGAAAAAAACGTTTCATTATAATATCGACAAGTAGTTCTTTATTTATGTTATCAACAACTATATCAACAGGAAGATTTTGGTATATACTTGTTTTTTTCCAATACGTTGCAGAGCATCCTGTAATAATTATTTTTTGAATCCCTTCCTTTTTTAATTTATAAATTAGTTGTCTTGCTTCACGCTCAGCTTTTGCAGTTACAGCGCAAGTATTTATTATAGCGATAGATGGCTTTTTATTGTCAATTTTATATTTGTTTGACAAAAATTGAGTTTCAATTTGAACTTTTTCAGCCTCATTTACTCGACATCCAAATGAATACACATTAAACGATTTTTTCATATATTTATTAAAAAGTTGTTGGTATTTGACAATCTTATAATTATATGCTATACTTCACCTGGATCCTAAGGTTTTTCTACCAGTTAGAAGAGCTTTAGGATCATTTTTTATGGACAAAATATTTTTAATCATTATTGGACTAATATTGTTTCTGTACTCCACTTATGGTGTTAACGCTACTTTTGTGGCCGGAAATTCTGCTGAATTTAATTATACGACATCTTCTGAAAAAGAATTTAAAAAGAAAGATGATTATCTAATTAAAAAAAGTGTGATAAAAAATGTATTAGAAAAATATAATTCTCCTCTATCTGGAGACATTGATGCTTTTATTACAACCTGTTATTCTTACAACCTTGATTGTTATCTTCTTCCCTCAATTGCCGGAGTAGAATCTACTTTTGGAAAATTTATTTATCCCGGATCTTTTAATCCGTTCGGCTGGGGTGGAGGCATGATACAATTTGATTCATACTCTCAAGGAATAGAAACTGTTGGAAAGGGATTAAGAGAAAAGTATATTAATAAAGGCGCTGAAACTATAGAGCAAATAGGAAGAATATATTGCGAAGGGAATACCTGGGCAGGTAAAGTAAGATATTTCATGAACCAATTTATGATAGAAGAGGAAAATCAGTTGATTTTGAAATCAAATATAGTAGAATTATAATGCCACTTCGCTATTTATCCGAGCTTAAATAGCTTCGAGGCATTTTCGTAAAGATTTTGAATGTAGGTCAATACCTCGAAGTTTTTATAAATTTTACAAGCTTGAAAACGTAGTGGTATGAAATGATAAAACACACTCTCAATAAACAACCCTTACAAACTTATGATTTGACTGTAACAATTCCGTGGGAGGATATTCAAGCACAGTATAAAAAAGCTTTTTCTACTGTCTTGTCTCAATTCGAATTTGAAGGATTCCGCAAAGGCAAAGTCCCTCCTGCTATTGGTGAGAAACATATAAAAAAAGATACCGTATATCAACAGCTTATTCATTCATTTATACCAACGGTATATGAAGAAATCATTAAAAAAGAAAATCTAAAGCCAATTGTGAATCCAAAAATCAATCTTATTAAGGCAAAAGAAAATGAAGCATGGGAATTAAAGATTACAGTAGCTCAGAAACCAGATATTTTACTAAAA
>PFLI01000044.1 GCA_002785065.1 Candidatus Roizmanbacteria bacterium CG_4_10_14_0_8_um_filter_33_9 | reverse complement strand
AATTTCTTGTTTTTGGTTTTCCTGTTTTAAAATCATATACAGTAACCCTTCCTGATTTGTCAATTTTTTCAATCATATCAATTTTTCCGTTAAGAAAAATGCCGTCGTCAAAACGAATTCCCTTTATTTCAACTTCACTTCCAAGATCTTTATCCCACCACATTGCTTTCTCTTTATAATAACCCTTTAATACTGATTCTCCTTTTTTCATCAGCTCACCAAGCTCCTTCTCGTTTAATGGTTGTTTTGACAAGGTTTGTTTATATTCTTTTAAGATATAATCAAAATCTACCTTACTATCTCTCAGTGCGATTAAATATTTATTTAAAGCACCATGGATTGCGGATCCAAAAATCATGCTCATACTTTTAACATCTGGCAACTGAAGAAGATTTCGAAAAAAATATCGCCAAGGACACTTAATGTAATTGTTCAAACCACTCACTGAAAGTCCTCGAAAGGTAAATATATCCCAAAAAAAATCTTTATTTTTTACGTACAACAAATCTTTTTCCTCCTTAGTTATAAGTGGGTTTTCCAAAAGAATTATTTCTGGTTTAACATTAAATTCCTTTTCAAACTTTGAAACATCACGTTCTTGTTTTAAAACACTGTCGATTTCTGTAATAAACTGAGAAACAGTCTGTTCTTTCCCCTCTATTGAAGAATCGGAATAACTGATCAATACTTCTTTTCGAGCTCGAGTCAGAGCAACATAAAAAAGTCTTCGCTCATCTTCATTCTCCTCTTCCTTTATGTGAGGATCATATACAATGGATAAGTATTTCCAAGGAAGTTGGAACAAATTATTCTTATTTCTTTTATTTCCCCAATGACCGTTAAACGCATTTATAATGTACACATAATCAAATTCCAAACCTTTGGCTCTATGAGCTGTCATAATACGAACACCATTTTGAAATATTGAAATATGAGAGTTTCTTAAAGTAACATCATGTTGTGACAGTAAATTATAATATGCGATGAAATCTTTCAACTTGTATAAATGGTTTGCAGATACTCCTTTTTTTATTTCGTTATAAAGTATTGTCACCTTTCGCAGAATTGAAATAGAATTTTTATCTTTTAAAATTGCGTGAAGTAACCCTGATTGATTCAAAATATCTATAAATACGTTGTCAAAGCTGTCATTCATTGCCTTCTCATTCCACTTTGTTAATAATGTTATTAATGTATTAATTGCTTTTTTATTTTGAAACAAAATTTCTGAAGTCAATGTATCGTCAAGACATATCTTCCAAACTGATACTTTCGCTGTTATTGCTTTATACATGAGTTGATAAATATCAAATGGATGAACAGCAAACGTATTAATGTGCATAGTTTCAATGAGCCATTTGTCTTCACCATAAAAAAGTAAACAATGAAATATGGAAATAAGTTTTTGAATAAATAGATCCTCAAAAATATTTTCAGATGAATCTATGACAAAGGGAATTTTCTTCTTTTGAATCGCATCTATTAAAGGCAGCCTGTCTTTGTTATTTCGAATAAGAATTACAATTTCTCGAAGAGGTACTCCTTGTTTTATTTTGTTTTGAATTTCATCAGCTAAATAATAATACTCTGCGTAATACTGATTAAAATGTGCGATTTGAATCGGGAATTCTTTATGTTTTTTTTGAGATATGAGATTTGAGTTTGATAATATCCGATCCTTTGAAGTATGTGTTATGAGACTTCCGGCACCGTCAAGAATAGATTGGGTTGATCGATAATTTTGATCAAGATTAATAAGAATCGCTTCTTTATAAAGATTTTTAAAATACAGAAAATTTTCTAGCGATGCTCCTTGAAATCGATATATTGCTTGTTTTTCATCGCCGACAATAAATAGATTAGGATTCTTATAATACCCACATAAAAGTCGAATAATTATATTTTGTGCCGCATTGGTATCCTGATGTTCATCAATAAGAAAATATTGAAATAATTCCTGTATTTCAAGCAAAAATTCTTCATTCTCTTCAAAATTATCAATGACCTCAAGAAGCATATCGTTAAAATCATATTTATTCCGCTTTTTTAATTCTTCCTCATATAATCGATAAACACTTATAAGTTCAGTATTTCTTTTTAACTGTGTAAATAAGCCATGATATTTGCCCTTCATTTTTCCCTTATATATACCTTTATCATGAATAAGATCGGTTATTAAATCGAGTTCTTTTTTTTGATTTTCTAATCCTTTTGCTAATTGATCTGCGCCAATTCCTTCTTTTTTTAATTGATTTATTGCTTCAAGAATCGGTTTAACAAAATACAGTGGCGCATTTATTGGTTTTAAATGAGAAAGATTATTTTCATTTATTATCATTTCTATAATTTGAAATTGTTCAAGTTCTTCAATACTCTTTGCGTTAATAAGACGTGAAAATTGATCTGAGTTTTTTTGAATAAGTTCATTACAAAAACCATGAAACGTATTTATCTGAACTCTATATCCAACACTCCCAATAATTTCAACCAACCGTTTTCTCATTTCATAAGCTGCAGATTCAGTGAACGTCAACACAAGAATATTTTCAGGATTAGATTGGGTTTTAATGAGAATATTTGCTATACGAAGTGTCAGAA
>PFLI01000019.1 GCA_002785065.1 Candidatus Roizmanbacteria bacterium CG_4_10_14_0_8_um_filter_33_9 | reverse complement strand
ACTAAAAAGGTTGGATAAAAAAATTATGAGCCTACTCCCTCTTCCTATTAGACGTTGGGTTGCTCTACAAAGATTTTATAGAGGATGGCTTCCCAAACCAAACGTTGATCCTCTTACCCTATATAAGAAACATGTTGTCCTTATGGGGACACAATATTTTGATCAATTTAGCCAACGTAATGGAATAAAAACAAACACAATGCTTATACTAGTTAACGATGAACCTGTTAGAGTCCATAATTTTGAGTTTAAAGAAGGTGATAGAGAAGTCTTGTGTTTGTGGAAAAATAAACTCGGATGGGCTGAAACTATTGAACAAAGAAGGATTGCTGGGAAAACGATTTCAACCACAGATCTATAAGAAGCCACAAGCATTCTAACTCTGCGGTCGAAATCAAACATTTTTAAGGAAGGGTTAAGGCCTTTATTTATTAAAAGAGGGTTGCCTTTTCCGAAAGATTAATAGACTTGCTACTTTCTTATTTCAAATTTCTCAAAAATTTCTTTTGGTTCTTGCCAAAAAATCTCAACGTCATCAACGCGCGAGACAGAAGGACCTGCTTTAATTTTTTGCAGCATTTCCTCAATTTTTTCAGGTTCTCCCTGAAAAATAGCCTCAACCCCCCCCGACTTTCCAAAAATATGGGGATTTTCAAAATTGTTTCGAACCCATCCTGTTACTGGAATAAACTTTGCTTGGATTTTTGTCCAGGCACGAAACCCAACCCCTATTACGTCACCTTTTATATACACGTGGGCTTGTTTTAACATATTGTTAAAATTTCAAAACTTCCTTCGTAAACTCAGGACAAGCAAATCTAAAATTTTAAATTTTTGTAATTTATATCAATTAATCTCTGGGTCAATTTGTTTTGCGTGAATTAAATATCTGACCCCATCACCGCCTGTTTTTTTCAAAACCTGCGAGAGGTTGTAATTCACGTCTCTTGACTGAAGATTTTGTTCTAATATTTTTTCTAGATCGGATACAAAAAGTTCATCCTTTTTTTTCTCTGAAAACACCTCATACTCTATTTTTACCCCGTACTTGTTTTTATATATCAAATATAGTTTATTAAATTCGGGGCGCGACTGAATAGACTTCAAAATTGGCCCAACTGAGTTTTTTTCATTTTGAATAAATTTGCCATAGAGGGGTGAAATTATTTGAGACAAAACCACATTATATAGCAAAATGGCAGACAGAATAAAATATATCATTATCCAACCTCCTATTTGTATCTTTTGCTTTGCATGATGAAATCGATTGTACCAAGACATATATATAGTATATACTTTTTTTATGGAGATAAATACGATGTTTCCCTCAATGCTTGAAAGGGCAATTAATCTTGGGATAGCTCTTATTGCTTCGCTTGTGGCTGGAACATTTACTTTTATTTTTATTTATCTCATTGTCCTGTATTTTCGAATAAAAAAAAGAGAGCAGATGTCTCTTGAAATGATAACGCTGGAGTTGCGACTTCAAAAGGAAAATGAAATAAAAATTGATGCGGCAGAACAGATGTTTGCATCTTTTACCTCCTTGGGTAAAAGTGGTTTTTTTTCTTTCTTAGATGTTGATGACACTATCGCGTTTGAGATTGTAGGAAAAAGGTCTGATATACGTTTCTATGTCTCGGTTCCTTCAAAAATAGTTGATCTCGTCGAAAAAACAATTTACGCTTATTACCCAACCGCAGACATTAAAAAAACAGATGAACCCAACATTTTTGTCGAGGACGGTAAGGTTGTGTTTGGGGCTCTTGTACAAAAAGATGAACAATACCTGCCTATTAAAACATATCGAGACCTTCCAACCGACCCGCTTGCATCCATAACTTCTGCACTATCCAAGATAGGCGACGATGACGGCGCAATTCTTCAAATTCTCATTCGACCCTCAAAGGGAAAGTGGAAAAAACAGGGAAAATCATATGTTTCATCAACTAAAAAAAACGAGGCCAACCCAGAAAAAGCCACCTTTAAAACAGATCCAAAAATTCTTGAAAAAATTGACGATAAGTGTTCTCGGCCTGGATTTGAAACAACAATACGTTATGTGGTTTCCTCAAAAACAAAAGACATTGCAGGAATACATCTTCGTAACATCTCCTCGGCCTTTTCTCAAATGAACTCAGATCTCAATTCGCTAAAAAAACCGCACATATGGTTTAAAAGTGGTTTTATGATAAATTTCATATACAAATTTTTTCCTGTATTTGAGCCTCGATTTTTCCGCTCCATTTCGGTATTCTCAACGGATGAGTTGGCAACGATGTTCCATCTTCCAAACAAGACGATAGAAACACCCCATATTCAATGGTTAAAGGCTAAAACTGCCCCTGTTGCGGCAGATGTACCAAGTTCGGGTGGCACATTTATGGGTTTTGGATATTATCGCGGAACAAAAAGATCCATTAATATTAATCCTGTTGACCGCATGAGACACACATATATTATTGGAAAAACAGGCGTGGGAAAGTCTGAACTACTTAAGGAAATGATTAAGCAAGATATTAAGGCGGGGTATGGGGTCTGTGTTATTGATCCACACGGCGATTTAATTACCAACACTCTCAAATTTATACCGCCCGAACGGGCTGAAGACGTCATTTATTTTGACCCCTCTGACACAGAAAGACCAATGGGGCTCAATCTTCTTGAGGCTAAAACAGAAGAAGAAAAACATTTTATAACAACAGCGATCATCAATCTTATGTATAAACTATACGATCCGCAACGAACCGGCATTATTGGCCCCCGCTTTGAACACGCCGTTCGAAATGCCATGCTTACCATTATGTGTGAGCCTGGAGCAACATTTGTTGAAATAGTCCGGGTGCTTACTGATCAAAAATATGTACAAGAGCTTCTTCCAAAAGTGCAAGACCCCATTGTCCGCCGATACTGGACAGATCAAATAGCTCAAACATCCGACTTTCACAAATCCGAGGTGCTAGACTATATTGTTTCAAAGTTTGGCAGGTTTGTCACAAATAAAACAATACGAAACATTATTGGACAATCAAAGTCGTCTTTTGACTTTAGAAAGGTAATGGATACGGGGAAAATTCTTCTTATTAATCTTTCAAAGGGAAAGCTAGGCGAAGAAAACTCAAGCTTCCTAGGTCTTGTTATCATTCCAAAAATCTTAATGTCTGCCATGAGCCGTCAAGAAATTCCTGAGGATGATCGTCGGGACTTTTATCTTTATGTTGATGAGTTCCAAAACTTTGCTACGCCTGATTTTGCTGTAATTCTGTCTGAGGCAAGAAAATATCACCTGGGGCTTACGGTTGCAAATCAATTTATCGGACAAATGGACGAGGAGATAAAAAATGCTGTTTTTGGAAACGTAGGAACAATGATAGCTTTTCGCGTTGGAGTAACCGATGCATCATATATTCAACGCGAATTTCAACCGGTTTTTGGAGAGTCTGACCTTATTAATATTGAGCGTTTTCATGCCTATATGAAAACAATTGTAAGAAATGAACCTGTTCCGCCCTTCTCTATCGATATGACCAAAGATATAGGCAAGCTCAAGGGCGAAGCTAATGATAAAATTGCTGAAGCGATCGTTCAACTGTCTCGCCTTAAATACGGAAAACCAAAGGAATTAATTGAAGCAGAGGTTACTCAACGATCAAAACTATGACAACATTCAACGCTTTATTATTAGATAAAAGGGAGATTTCTCCGGGAGTTTTCTTTTTAACCTTTGAGAATGGAAAACAGTATGCTCTTGATTTTAAGGCTGGACAATATGTCGTAGCCACAATCCCAACAGCCCAGGGAGCTGTCAAAAGGCTCTACTCTATTGCAAGTTCTCCGCTTGATACATCAATGTTTAACCTCCTTGTTAAGCGTGTTGAGGGTGGAATCGGCTCTGTTTATTTGTCAGAACTTCTTCCTGGTAAAACCATCACGCTGTCTGGGCCCGCCGGCTTGTTTTCCCTTCAAGAAAGTCCGACCCATAAAGTTTTTCTTGCAACGGGAACAGGGCTTGCCCCTATTCGAAGTTTTCTTTCAACCTATAAGAGTATGAGGTGTTCTCTTTTCTGGGGCGTTCCAACAATTGAAGACGCGGGGTTTTTAGATTATTTTAAGGAAATAAGGGAAAATAACCCACTTTTTGACTATTATATATGTCTATCAAGGGAAACCCTGGAAACTCTAAAACAGGCTCAAAATGAGGTTGTTTTTTTTCCAGGAAGAATCAATGTGGTTATGGAACTTTATCTAGGTCCAACCCTTAAGGGTCAAGGAAAAAATCAATTTGAATACTATGTTTGTGGCTCACGAACAGTTGTTGACTCTCTTAAAACATACCTTTTTTCTTTAGGAGTAGAAAAGAGCAATGTTTTCTTTGAAAAATACTAAAATAAGTCCACTTGCATTCCTTAGAATAGTGTGCTATATTATAGGATGTTATGGAACAATTCATACCTAGGACACTAATTCAAGACTTTATTACACACCTCAAGAACACGGAAAAATCCAATTTTACTACGGTTGCATATAAAAAAGACCTTGAACAGTTTGTTGGATATCTATCTTCAAATGAAAAAACCGACATTCGCGAGGTAAAAAAGGAAGATGTCGAGGGGTTTATAAATAAACTACTAAAAGATAATTATACAAAAAAGTCTGCTTCACGTAAGCTGAATTCTGTAAGAACTTTTTTTCGTTTTTTAAAGAATAGCCTTACCATCAACCATAATCCGTCCCTTGACGTGTCCCATCCAAAATACACTCAATCTGCGCCCCGGATACTTAGTAAGCTCGAGTATCACGCACTAAGAGACTTTGCCAAAGACGATGCGCGCACCTATGCCCTTATCGAAACACTTCTTCAAACGGGGGTAAGAATCGGGGAACTTGCAAGCATGTGCCTTGAGGATATTAAAGACAATACGTTTTTGATCCGACCTTATGGTAAAAATCCTGCTCGAGAAATTCCCCTCAATAAATCAGCGAAAAAGGCTCTTGGTGAATATATTAAGGTGAGGGACTCGGAAGCAAAAGACCCCCATCTTTTTATTACCAGAAGTGGGAAGCCTATTTTAATCCGTAATATTAGACAAATTATCAATAGGTGCTTCCGTGAAGTAGGGATTGAAAAAGCAACGGTAAATGATCTGAGAAATACATTTATTGCACAACAACTTCTTAATGGCGCATCCCTCGAATATATTGCAAAAATCGTCGGCCATCGTAGACTTTCCTCAACAGAACGTTTTTTAAACATGGTTAAGGAAGAGGTAACAAAAAAAGAAAAATTGGGAGAATTATAATCACTCTTGAATCCTAACGGGCATTATGATGTGTGTAAAGGCTTCGTTTTTAATAATTTTAAATACAACCGGAGCATCTGGACGAAGAATTTCAATACGAATTTTTTCTTCTTTAATTATGTTGAGAAAATCAAGTAAAAATTTATAATTAAAGGCCACTCTCTGCTCCTCGCCATTAATGTCTATATCGATCTGAGTACTGTTTTCGTTCCCTGTGGTTAGTTTCGGACTTATCCAAAGACCGTCTTTTTTAAAATTGCACATAATAATGTTTGATTGATCTCGGGCAAAAACCGCAATAAGCTTAATGCTTCTTAGTAATTCCTGTGCTTCAACATCAACCGTGGTTCTAGCTTCTGTAGGAATTACTTTTTCAAAGGGGGGGAATTCACCGTCTATTAAACGTGAGTAAAATTGATTTTCTCCAACGGAAAAAAGGATGATTTTCTCTTCCTCAGAAAATGTAAAGCCAACGGCCATCTCCCCCTGTACATAGTGGGATACCTCGTAAAGAAACTCTGCGGGAATCAACATGTTTTTAATAGGTTCTTTACTATCTAACCTCAATAGAGAAAGTCTAAATCCATCCGTTGAAACCACGAGTAATCCTTCGTCGGATTTAATAAAGTTAACACCGCTTAGAACGGGTCTGGAGTCATCTTTTGATGAAGAAAATAAAACAAGCGGTAGGTTTTTTTTAAAAAGTTCCGCTTCAACCTTGCTTTCTTTTTGATCTATCTTCGGAGGAAGTGGAAAATCACTGGCTTGGAAAAGAGAAAACGCTCCTCTTGTTTTCCCCTGAATAACAACAATTTGCTTTTCTTCTATGTCAATAGAGAGCTCTTCTTGCTCTAAAAGATTTAGAAACTCTGAAAGTTTTTTTGGTTCAATAAGGATCGAGGCGGTTCCTGTAGTATTAATTGGCAGAGATGTGTGGTAATAATAGGAGAGGTTGGTTGAATATATGTCCATTTTTTCTCTTTCACATTTTATATATATTCCCTGAAGCGCTTGAGGTGTTCCGATTTTGTGAGAAGTAAATCTTGTTGCGATAGTAATTTTTTCTAAAAACAAGCTTTTTTTAATTGATATTTTCATATTTAGTATATTAATAATAGTAGTAGTAGTAAGTGTGTATAAGTGTATAGGATTGGTTTTATATTTTCAACACCATCCAAAATTGATAAAATCACTGTTTATATCGTGTGTATCCTATGTCGATGAAGCTAACGAATTGATTATTCTATCAACCTCCGTTTTAAACGATTGATTTTTTATCATCATGTTGGATATTTTTTCACAACCATGCATTACCGTTGTGTGGTCTTTTCTTTTTAACATATGAGCTATTTGCTCCAGGTTAATCTTAAGCTCTTTTCTTAATATATACATTATTATTTGACGAGGGAGAGCAACGTTGTTTGAACGAGAGGGGCTCTTAATATGTGAAGATCGGACGTTATAAAGAGAGCAGGTTGCGCGGATAACATCTTGAGGTGTTATTTTCTTATTTTTTTTCTCCGACGAGTCCTGAAAAAAAAGCTCAACAGCTTCAATGTCAATGCGTTCTTTTAGACCGAGCGTTTTTGCATATATTGATAAAAGAGTGCCCTCTAGCGCTCTTGAGTCTGCTATTTGTTCAGATATGATTTTTGCCGCCTCCATATCAATTTCAATATTTTTTTCTTTTGCCTTTATGAGAAGTATGGCGGTTCGAAGTTCAAAATCGGGTGGTTGAATATCAACAATGAGCCCTCCCGAAAAACGAGACCTTAATCGATCTTCAAGATTTTTTATACTACTTGGGTGTCGATCAGAGGTAAGGATAACCTGGCTTCCTGCAGCGACCATCGAGTTAAAGGTGTGAAAAAACTCCTCTTGAACCGTTTGTTTTCCGGCGATAAACTGGATGTCATCAACAATAAACATATCTAGGTATCGATATTTTTTTCGAAATCGTATCGTGCTTTTATCTTGGATTGATTCGATTAATTCATTTGTAAATCTGTCTCCTGGACAAAAAAGAACTTTTTTATCCCTACCCTTTTCGAGCATAAGTCTTGCGACAGATTGAGCAAGATGGGTTTTTCCTACCCCAACCCCTCCATAGAGAAAGAGGGGGTTGTATGAGCGTCCGGGATTTTGAGAAACAGCTTGGGCCGCTGCAAAGGCAACGTTGTTTGTCTGTGATACTGCAAAATTTTCGAAGCGGTATTTTGGATAAAGACCTGCCCGTGCAAAAACGTCTTCCTGTGTTGGTTGAAAAGACAATAGTGGCGTTTCTTTTTTTCTTTGTTTTTGCTTAACGACAATTTTAACTGTAAGTTTTTTTTTGAAGTAAGAAGAGATAATTTTTTCGACATCGTCTCTTTTTCTTTCTAAATAAAACTTGGCGCCATTGTCTGAACATAAAACCCCAATTTCTGTTTCGGTAAGGTTTTCAAGCTCTGTTAGTCGAAGCAAATCAAACACAACTGGAGTTTCCCCGCTATTTTTTTTAAAGTATTCTAAAAACTCGTTCCAAACAGAATGCAACATGTGGCTAATTAACTAATGTGTATAACTTATCCACAAATAATAAACATTTAAACATTAATTTTCAAGTGGAAAAATGATACCATACAATATGATCGTTGAAGACCTGTTATTTCCCCGCTTTTGTTTTGGGTGTGGATCTATAGGTTCATATTTATGTTTGGGATGTGAGGCCGGTCTTGTATTGGCGGACCAGCGATGTTTTTATTGTCAAAAAAAAAGCCCCTTTGGGCAAACGCACTCCCATTGTCAAAAACCTTGGGGAATCGACGGGTGCGTTTCGCTTTACTATTACAACAGTGGTCTTAAAAAAATAATTAAAAAAATTAAATATTCCTTAATAACAGATTCTACAAGAGAGATTTTACCCGTTTTATTAAAAGAAGCTATTATGCCCCTGAGTTTTTATAAAAAAAACTTTGGCAAGGTATGTCTTCAGCCAGTTCCTCTTCATCCCCAAAAAGAAAAAAATAGAGGATTTAATCAATCTGACATTATAAGTAGATATCTTTCCTGTTTTTTTGACATAAAGATAGTGGGGGTAGTAAAAAGAAAAAAAAATACAAGGCCACAAGCGGAGTTGTCCCACCCCCAAGAAAGATTATATAATATAAAAGGTGCTTTTGAGCCTAATTTATTTACCAGATCAATCCCCCACTCGCTTATTCTTGTTGACGACGTAATAACAACGGGAAGCACTATAAAAGAACTTGCTCGTGTTTTGAAAAAAAAAGGTGTCGCTCGGGTATTTGCTTTTTCGCTTGCGAAGGGCTAGCTTAGTTGATATGATAAAGAAGAATGGAAAGAAATAAACTTTATAGGGTTGAGGTGTCGGCAAAAACAATAATTTTCACTGTTTTTTTTATTTTACTATTGTTTCTTTTTTGGGTGGTTCGAGACCTTTTGTTTTCCCTTTTTATTGCTTTTATAATAATGAGCGCTGTAAAACCACCTGTCGCCTATTTTGAAAAAAAAGGAATACCTAGAAAATTAACCACCTTTTTAGTTTTTGTTTTTCTCTTTGTTTTTTTTGGATTTCTTCTTTCATGGATCATTCCCCCCCTCTCTCAAGAGGTGTCGTTGTTTGTCAAATATGCCCCGTTAATGTTCCGTCACATCAACTCTCCCATTCTTTCACTTCTTAATCTTCAGTCTTTAACCCAATATATTCCTGGGGTAACAAATCAAGCGCTTACTATAATAAAGAGCATAGTATCAAACGCAATGTTTCTTGTTGGCACTGTTTTCTTTAGTTTTTATTTCACCGCAGAAAAGGACGTAGTAGAAAAAATTGTCATACGTTTTTTTAACGAGACAAAAACAAGAAGAGTGGTAACGCTTTTTGATCGCATCGAGAAAAGAATGAGTGCGTGGTTGTGGGGAGAGTTACTTTTAATGACGGTAATTGGCTGCATGACGTTTGTTGGACTCAATCTTATT
The DNA here is from genome assembly GCA_002785065.1 of Candidatus Roizmanbacteria bacterium CG_4_10_14_0_8_um_filter_33_9. Classification (GTDB taxonomy): domain Bacteria; phylum Patescibacteriota; class Microgenomatia; order UBA1406; family GWC2-37-13; genus UM-FILTER-33-9. The sequence goes on along the minus strand of PFLI01000019.1, from coordinate 1,991 downwards.
GGAGTTAGGTACGCTCTCCCCCTTGCCATTATTGCGGGGCTTCTGGAGGTTATTCCTAATTTAGGACCTGTTTTATCGACCATTCCTGCTTTTTTCATCGCAATAACTCAGTCATACTTTTTGGGTTTTTCAACGATAGCATTATATTTTATTGTTCAGCAGTTAGAAAACAATCTTATTGTTCCCTACATTATGAGGAAGGCTGTGGGTATAAACCCAATCGTTACCCTTATTGCCCTTATCGTTGGTGGCCGCGTAGGGGGTATTTTGGGCATTTTACTCGCAATACCTCTTACCTTATTTTTTGAATCTATTGTCTCAGAGGTCGCAAATAACAATTAGTGGATTCATTCAACAGTACAATCGGTAATAATGCGGTAAAAATGCGTTAAATTTATGAAAATTGCAATTATTGGAGGAGGAATAACAGGATTAACATCTGCGTTTTATCTTACACAAAAAGGTCACGAGGTAACAATTTTTGAGAGAGAGAATTTGTGTGGGGGGTTGGCCTCCGGGTTTTTGACAAACAATTGGAATTGGCATTTAGAGCGGACATATCACCATATTTTTTCAAATGATAATGATATTTTACAATTTTCCAAAAAAATTGGATTTGATGAATTCTTTTTTACCTCGCCTCAAACGTCTTCTCTCTATAATTCCCGCACATTTCCCGTAGATACACCGCAAGATTTATTGAATTTTCCGTTGTTAAGTGTTCCTGAGAAACTGAGAGCGGGTATCGTAATAGCTTTTTTAAAAATAAGCCCCTTTTTTTCATATTACGAAAAGAAAACGGCATCTAAATTTCTTAAAGAGACAATGGGAGATCAAGCTTGGATTATCTTGTGGGAAGAGCTTTTTCGGAAAAAGTTCGGTAAATATGCGGAAAAAATTGTTGCCTCATTTATTTGGGCCCGTATTAAAAAAAGGAGTAAAAACTTAGGTTATCCCACTGGGGGATTTCAAAACTTTATAAACCATATTGTTAAACAAACTATTTCACGAGGCGCTGATATAAAAAACAATTGTTCTGTTACACGAATAGATAAACACAGGGGAACATTTACAATTTATTATTCTGAGGTTGGAGCCATTTCTAATAGATTTCAAAAAAAAGAATTTGATGTAGTTATTTCTACACTTCCAACACCGATTTTAGTTAAAATAGGGGAGAGCCTTTTTGATCGTGGCTACATTGAAAGACTAAAAAAAATTATTTATTTATCTGCAGTTAATTTAATTTTAGAAACAAATACCCCCATTCTTAACAAGGTATATTGGTTGAGCATTTGTGATAAAAACATACCTATCATGTGTATTGTTCAGCACACCAATTTTATTGATAAAAAACATTATGGAAACAATCACATTTCTTATGTTGCCAACTATGTTGAAGAAAACAATTGGAGAATGCGAGCCCCAAAAGAAGAAGTAATAAGCAAATACCTGCAATACTTAAGAATTCTTAATGCTAAATTCTCAATTCAAAATTCTCACCTGTTTAAAGTGCTATATGCTCAACCGATTTTTAATAAGGAGTTTGTTAAAAATAAACCCGAAATAATAACCCCTGTGCACAATTTATATATTGCGAATTTAGAAATGACATATCCGTATGATAGAGGCACCAATTTTGCTGTAAGGCTTGGTAAACAAGTCGCAGAGATGGTATAATGTGGTTTTTATCGGGACGTAGTTCAGATGGTTTACACTGTAAACAGTGCCAGAATAAACGCTTTACACATTGAAAGTTGGGTCGGGACGTAGTTCAGATGGCTAGAACGTACGCTTTGGGAGCGTAAGGTCGCGAGTTCAAGTCTCGCCGTCCCGACCCAACTTTCAAGTACAAAGGAGCGTAAGGTCGCGGAGTTTACACTGGAAACGTACAAGAGTTTTAAACGTTTCCACGTGTTCAAGTCTCGCCGTCCCGACCAATTCAGACATTTTGAAAATTGAGGAGCATTTGATTGCTCGCTCGCCCCGCC
>PFLI01000091.1 GCA_002785065.1 Candidatus Roizmanbacteria bacterium CG_4_10_14_0_8_um_filter_33_9 | reverse complement strand
TACAACATGAAACCAAAAAAGCAGGTTGCCCTTAATGCTTTAGCCGCCATTCAAAAAGCCTTCAGGAAATCAGAAGATTACCTTGATGAAAAACTTGCCATGAAACTGGAAAAAAAGGCTCAAAAGGCGGCAAAAAAAGATTATATACCCATGACTAAACTGCATCGGAAACTCGGGCTCACATAAGCCTTGATCCTTATAACCCCCAACTAGATATTGCTCCCTATTTACAATCAGCCCGATCTTGACGGATCCGCATCGGTGGCTTGAAAGCCATTTCGTATTGACTTATTCATTTATAAATGCTTACAATTATTTATAACACAAACTATTATGGAAAACAACGATTTTTTAACTGTAGAACAGGTGGCAAAAATTCTTCAAGTCCACTGGCAAACAATTCTTAACTACATTAAAAATGGCAAACTCAAAGCGGTCAAATTGGGAAAGGGTTATAGAATACCCAAAAAATCTTTAGACCAATTTATAAAGAAAAATCAGACACCATGAGAACACTTATTAAGTGGCCAGGCGGAAAAGCCAGGGAATATAAAAATATCAAGGATATCATTCCTAAAGACACTAAAACTTATATAGAACCTTTCTTTGGTGGTGGTGGAATTTATTTTAACCTTGAACCTAAAAAATCTATTATTAATGACATAAACGAAAATCTAATGATTTTTTACCGTTTTTTAAAAGAAGAAAACAAGCGGTTCAAAAAATGTTTAGAACAAATTGCTGATGATTGGGACAATCTATCGATTATTGCCAAAACTGTTTTTGACGACACGAAACAATATAAAAATAATATTAGCGAGTCTAAAATAAAAGAGGAAATAGAAAAGTTAAGTTACGACAATCGTCTTCCAAAACTAATAAATGGTCAAGAAAAATACTGGGAACTTTTATCCGAGGGCTTATTAATAGATAAGCTTCACAGGATAATCGGGCTGGAAATAAAAAATGGCGTATTTAGTGATCAAGACTTTTACGACCAGATAGTAGCCGTAACCAAAGGCGCTTATTACTATTACTTAAGAGATAAGTTTATTCCTGAAAATAAGAAAGAAGAAGTTGCTCAATTTTTTTTCATGAGGGAGTATTGCTTCGGATCAATGTTTAGATTTAACAGTGAAGGAAAATTCAATATCCCTTACGGTGGGGCTTCTTAGTAAAATCTCTCCTAATTTTCTTAATTACTGTAAAAATATTTTAGAACGATGATACTCCAAATAAATTTCTCTACCGCGAATAGGTAGTTCTGGAAAATACTGATTAGGTCGCAAATTAAGTCGGACTAAGTTTTTTTTAGAAAAAGACGGAGATACAACAAGTATTTTATCATTCGTAAATGTAATCAACCCTCTATCAAATAGTCTATCAAAAGTTGGGCTAAATACAAACCCATTATAAATATCAAGTCTTTCCGGATTTGTTGCCATAGCCCAAGGTTTAATATGACTAGCCATTAAAATTCTTTTGTCGTTAATACCAGTAATAGGACACTTTCGAAAAACATGTAATAATTTTCTCCGAAACTTACTCTGCCCGACACGAATTGCCATAACAATATTTTTTGAGGTAACCAAATCTTTTGGAAACAATACTAGCTTATTCTCGTCGTAGTCAACTAGAGTATACATTCCTTCATCAATTCTCTTAAAATTACGGTGGTTTTTTATTTCACGATACAAAACACCTCTTATGCCCGCTTGCCATTCTGAAGATGACTTGGCTTTAGGATAGTAATTTTCTATTTCGTTATAAATTATTTCCCAAGTAGCAATACCACCATTATCAAGAAGAACTTTTATAATTGCTTCTACCTTTGTCATTTATGTATTTTTTTAGCTCTTTCTAAAACTTCATATTCTTCCCATGTTATTTCCTGTATTCCCTCACCATCACATTCTAATGTCCGACGAATTGCATCAAATAATAAACCCTCATCTCTTAGAGTATTGAGTAAACGATATTTGTGTTTACATTTTATTTTTATGATTATAGTCTCTACATCGGAATTCATATTACCTATTCTACTAAAAATTAGCTTAAAATAGAAGAGTATGAATAATTCTTTTATTTTTGGTGATGGTTTAATCGCAATTAAAAAGTTACCAGATAAATCAATAATGATATCGCCAAATGGGACGGAGCAATTCCTATTAATAAGTACGTTAAAGAATTTAGAAGAATTTTAACGAATAAGGGTAATTTATTTATTTTTACAAGTTATAATCTCTTTGGCGAGTGGCACGAACAACTTGATCCACTTTTTGATACCTGTAATTTTTTGGTTGAAAACAATCATGAATATTTCAAAATAGCATCAGATAGGATAGCAAGAGCTAAAAAAAGGTTGGGGATTTATGACTAAACTTACCCCCCAGGAACTCG
>PFLI01000036.1:1318-2646 GCA_002785065.1 Candidatus Roizmanbacteria bacterium CG_4_10_14_0_8_um_filter_33_9 | reverse complement strand
GTTTGGTTTATTTTCTTTGTCTTGAGATTTTTAATTTTATTAAAATAAAAGATAAAAATAAATTGGCGTTGCTGGTGGCCGGACTAGTGGCTATTTCTCCCTGGTCTATTCAATTATCCAGAGTAGCTTATGAAGCAAATCTGGCTGCTATGTTTAATTTAGCCAGTCTATTGTTTTTATTTAAAGCAAGAAAAAATTTTAAGTTTTTTTTACCGACGGTAATTTTTGCCTGTTTGGCAGTTTATACATTTAACAGTTTCCGAATTTTTACACCCTTCATTTTTTTGGCTGGATTTTTGTTTATTTTTAAACCAGGACAAATGTTTTACCTGTTAAAGAAAAATATTTTGATATTTTTGACAGCATTTTTAATAGGTGCCGGCTTTGCCATACCATTGTATAAGCATGTTAATTCTCCGGAGGGAAAGCTGCGTTTTACTGAGGTAAATATTTTTAACAACCTGGAGATTGTGGAAAGATCAAATCAGCTGGTAGCAGAGTATGGAAATACTGTGTGGTCTAAAATAATTTATAATAGAAGATGGGGTTATACAAAACTTTTTCTTTCTCACTTTTTTGACCATTTTAATTTTAGATTTTTATTTTTAGAAGGGGATGTGAATCCCAGAATAAACAGTGGACAAGGACAGCTTTATTGGCTGGAAGCGCCATTAATTTTGTTTGGACTTTATGCTCTTTTTAAAAAGAAAAAACTGCTGTTTTTTTTAGCGGTTTGGCTGGTGTTAGGAGTTTTGCCGGCGGCGATGGCTAGGGAAACACCTCATGCTCTTCGTACTGTAGGTACGCTGCCTATATGGCAAATTTTTATCGCCTTTGGAATTTATCAAATTTTTCTGTTTGGTAAAAAAGCAAAGCCCGCGCTTTTTTTACTTATAGTTTTGTATGTGTTTTCGCTTTATGGCTTTTTGTATAATTATTTTGTAGTTTATCCTTTAAAATCGGCTGACAGCTGGTTTAATGCCTTTGACCAGGCAGTAGAATTTGCCTTTAAAAACCAGAATCAATATAAAAAAGAGTATATTCAATTGGAAGATAGAGCATATATAGCATATTTATTTTATAATAAAATAGAACCGGAATATTTTCAAAAAGCAGACAAAGACTATCCGGATAGGTCGCTTTTGGCGGGAAATGCCTATGTGGTAAAAAAAATGGATCAGGTAGATTTTTATATACCTGACAATTTAAGTTCAGGCAGTTTGCTAATAGGAAAACCAGAGCACATTCCTCCGCAAGCAGAGGTTGTAAAGCAATTTAAAGATATAACAGGAAAGGTGGCATTTGAAGCAGCAAAACTATGAAAAAAG
>PFLI01000036.1:0-1124 GCA_002785065.1 Candidatus Roizmanbacteria bacterium CG_4_10_14_0_8_um_filter_33_9 | reverse complement strand
GGTGCCAAAGCTGGATATTGTGGTTTGAATACCAATAGTATCGGGGTTCCTTTTTTGTATGCTCAGGGCAAATGTTTTGTTGGAGTTCCAGATATCGAAAAATATGTGAGTGAAAAAACTGGCATTATTTTTGAAGCGTCAGGGTCTGCAAAGCAAGCAAGTGGATCAGGGAATTTAATTAATGAATAAAAGTCAAACATGATTTGATGTATTTTAATCTATTCTGCAAAAGATCGTAAATCATGCTTTTAATCTATTTAGAATGACATTAAAACAAATTTATACTCCAATACTTTTAGCTACTTACTACTTGCTATTTACTACCAAGACTTATGCTGTTTGCCCTGTTTGTACTGTAGCAGTTGCTGCCGGTGTTGGTTTGTCTCGATATTTAGGAATAGATGATACCATTTCTGGTCTTTGGATCGGGGCATTGCTCATGTCATCATCTTTGTGGATGGCAAATTGGCTGACAAGAAAATCCTGGAGAATACCAGCTAAGACAGCTTTATCTATATTAATTATGTATGGAATTACTTTAACACCTTTATATTTCACTGAAATTATTGGTCACCCCAATAATCGTGTTTGGGGTATGGATAAGCTGTTTTTAGGAATTTTTATCGGAACTATGTTTTTTGTGATAAGTGTTTTAATAGATAAATGGTTACGGACCAAAAACGAAGGTAAAGTTTTTGTACCTTATCAAAAAGTGATTATACCAATCACATTGTTGCTTAGCAGCAGTTTAATCCTCTTCTTTTTGCTATAATTGCCTCATGGCTATCAAAACTAATTTTAATATTCAATCAAACTTTTCCTTTAATGGCAAACAATATAATTCCTTAGATGACATGCCGGAAGATGTCAAAAAATATTTTTTAGACCAAAATAATAATGGTTTACCAGATTTTGTTGATATCAAAATGCCAGGAGTTGCTAAAATGATAGAAGATACAAGACAAAATGATAAAACCTCATTGACTGACGATAATGAAAATGAACAAAAAGACAATAAAGTAGATAGTATACAAGTCATAAACAATATAAATGAAAATCCAATAAAACAAAATAATTCAGTGATATTTTTTTTACCTGTTGTATTAATTATAATCTTAATCCTT
>PFLI01000192.1:383-2645 GCA_002785065.1 Candidatus Roizmanbacteria bacterium CG_4_10_14_0_8_um_filter_33_9 | reverse complement strand
TAATAAATTTAGCGAGCATTTGGAAAAATCTATTAACGATATCCATAGATTATTTATAGCAGAAATTTAGCCACGAGGATAGAGATAAATAAAATGAGAGTTGGGATTATCACTCTTTGATAACGAAAAAAAACTTTTCTTTTGTTAAAGAAACTTAATAATTTATCTAAAATATAGGAAAAAATCAAAGTAAATAGACCAATAGCTAAGACGTTATTAACTCCCAGTTTTTTGGCTATTAACAACCCTCCGCCAATTGTAAGAAAACAAGCAGGACACATAATTTATGATAAAATTAAATCGATTGAATTTCAAATATGATAAAAAATAGAATTATTTATAATAGTTTCTCTGATTATCAATTTAAGCTGACAAAAGCCCAAGAAAGCTTCATTTGGGATAACGGAGGCAATAAATTAATCGATTTCACTTCCGGTTGGAACGTTACCAATCTTGGTTGGAATAACCCAGAGATAGCTGAAGCAATAAATATTCAAGCTAAGAAAAACGTCTACGCACCAATGTGGACTGCCGACCCGATCCAGGAAGAATACGCAAAACAATTAACACAATCTTTGCCAAAAGCACTTAATGCTGTCGGCCGCGCTACAGGTGGAACTGAAGCAAATGAAGAAGCAATAAAAACCGTTCGAGCTTATACAGGAAGAAAGAAAATACTTGGTTTTAAAGATACTTATCATGGACAGTCATTTTCTACTCTTGCGATTGGCTATTCACCCGATTATGCCGTTTCTAAAGCAGTTGGACCATTTGTTCCAGGTTTTATACAGATGAATTTTCCTAGAATTCTATTTAATGACAAAAATGAACTCTTAGTTCTTAAAAAATTTAGCGAGGAATTAGAAAAAAATTTATCAAAAAAGAATGTTGCAGCTATTATTTGTGAAGCGGGAATTATCACCGGCTGGGGCTCAACTTTTGTTGCACCAAAAGGCTTCCTAAAAGAAGTAAGAAAATTAACCAAGAAATACGGAACCTTGCTTATCCTTGATGAGGTCGGAACCGGATTCTCTAGGTGCGGAAAGCTATTTGGAATGGAACTTGAAGGAATTACTCCCGACATTGTTACTTTTGCCAAAGGTATGGTCAACGGCGCAGTGGCTATTGGCGTTATGATAACAACCAATCAGATAGCTCAAGCTACTTTAGCAAAATCGAATTTAACCTCAACTTTTGGCTGGACGCCAGTTGCTTGTGCTGCTGCTTTAAAAACTTTAGAAATTCATAAAAGAGATAACGTTTGGGAAAAGTCAAAAAAAGATGGAGAATATTTATTAAAAACTCTTCAATTAGAATTGAAAAATAACCCATTAATTGAAGACATTAATGGAATAGGAATGGAGATCGGCGTCCATCTTAGAAAGAACGAAAAATCAAAAATGAGAGAAATGATAGAAAAGGCCGGACGACTTGGTCTTCATTTAGCTTACGCCGACGACTATAACTTCCAAATTATGCCGCCTTTAACGATTGAAAGAGATGTCTTAAATAAAGGAATAGAAATATTTATTAAGATGATTAAATTCTTCTCCTAGTCACCCTCAGGGTGTCCAGGCTCGGAAAATTCAAATACTTCAAATATGATAGGATATCGTGATTTTTTTATTGTTATCACAATCTAAACATATCATTTTGTAGCGTATAGTCCATTGACAAATCTCTTAGACACCCTTAGGGTGTACTTATGACTATACACCGACCTATATTAGCTACAGGGCAAATTTATCATCTTTATAACAAATCAATTGCCGATGAAACTATTTTTGACGGCCATGAGAATTTAAAAAGAGCATTAAATTTAGTCGATTATTATCGATTTAATCAAAGAATTAGACTGTCAAAATTCTATTTATTACCCCAATCGGCTCAACAAAATTATTTAAAAGAAATTCGCTCGACCACTCCTCTCGTAGATTTCTATACTCTCTCCTTTATGCCTAATCACTATCATTTTCTACTAAAGCAGTTACAAGATAATGGAATAAAAAAATTTATTAGTAATTTTCAAAATAGCTATTCTAAATCTTTCAATTTAATAAGCGAGAGAGAAGGGTCACTTTTTCTCCATAGTTTTAAATCAAAAAGAATCATTAGTGAAGAAGCATTTATTCACGTTTGTCGTTACATTCATATAAATCATGTTACTTCTTATATTATTGAATTTGATCAATTAGCTAATTATCCTTTCAGTTCTTACTCTTGGTATTTAAACAATAACCTAAATAAATTTATCAATACTGA
>PFLI01000192.1:0-288 GCA_002785065.1 Candidatus Roizmanbacteria bacterium CG_4_10_14_0_8_um_filter_33_9 | reverse complement strand
AAGTGCCAATATGCGCGAATGTCAGTTATAAATAGCCGACAATTAATATTCGCAAAAATTCGCACCATAATTAGCATAAATTCGCGAGTCAATTGACCCATAAGGTTCATCCGAAAATTTTAAGAATAGGAGAAACGACGAATTGGGAGTCGCGCTGGTTTAGTTTTAAAAAGTATAAAGATTATCTTAAGGAAGATACGATTTTACGCGAATATCTTTTAAGAAATTTAAAGAAGTTAGCCATTGAGTCAATTGAGCTTGAACGTTCGCCAAACCTTATCAATGTTA
>PFLI01000103.1 GCA_002785065.1 Candidatus Roizmanbacteria bacterium CG_4_10_14_0_8_um_filter_33_9 | reverse complement strand
CAAGTTGGAAAAGAAGTAGTGTTATAAGTAATAGAATATGTTGTGTCATAATCTATTTTCGTTTGTATTTTGAATTTGAAATAACTTTGTTCGAACTAAAAAGGAATGAAAACTCATAATAAAGGCATAAGCAAATCCTGCAGCTCCATCTAAAAAACCTAATTTAAAAAAATAGGTGTATATAAACTTTCCAAAAGGATAGAAAAGTATCTGAATAATATTTGAATGAACTTTATTCTTATACAACTCCTTTGCACGAATAGTACTATATATATTGATATCAGAAATAAATTCACTGATAGTTTGATGAGGATAATGATTAATATAACCTTTTACTCTACCAACCATTCCTATGGTATTAGGAATAAATTCTTCATGTACAGTTCCAACCCATTTTCCTATTCCTTTCTTAATTAATCGTATAATTCCTTTTTTATTTGCCTCTTTTATTTCTCCATACTTCAACTCATTTCCCCAAAAATAATCTCTTCTTCTTAATGAATAAGCTTTTTTACTATTCGTTGTAACCATTTCTACAATTTCATTTTTTAGTTGTAAACTAATTTCTTCGTCAGCGTCTAAAAATAAAATCCATTCATTTTTTGCTTTTGTCATAGCCCAGTTTCTCTGTTCAGCAAAATTTTCTTTAAGTTCTTTTTTAAGTAATATAATTTTAGATTTATTTAGGGTTTTGAATTTAAAATCTAGGATTTTATTAATTGTTCCATCTGTAGATTCATCATTAACTACAATAATTTCATCACAAAATTGAACAGATTTTAATGCTCTTTCAATATTTTTTTCTTCGTTTTTGGTTAAGATGATAACAGAAATTTTATTCATATAGAAAAATAGTAAATATCATATTATTGTTCGTCATTCTGGTAAGCCTCGCTAATAGCGGGCGCATCCAGAATCGATAAAATGGATTCTGGACAATCATAAGTGGTGCCAGAATGACGCTTACATTACAGAACAATACATTTCTTTTAATTTCTTTGTGGTTTTTTTACAATCAAACATATTCCTTACTCTTTCTTTTCCAATTGTACCAATTTTTAATCTTTCATTCTTATGAAAAATTAGTAAATTAAGGGAACGGAATAAGCATGAAATATCATTTTCCTTACAAAATATTCCAGCATCCCCTACAATTTCTTTGATAGCGCCAGTATCATACGTAATAATCGGGAGTCTAGTTGCCATAGCTTCTATAAAAACCATTCCATATTGTTCTTCCCAGGTCAACGTTTTTTTCGAAGGTGCAATAAAAATATCTGCTTTTCGATATTCTTCTGGTATTTCATCATATGTTTTACTAATAACTGACACTTTATTTTCAAGATTGTCTTTTTTTATCCGTTCAAGAAGTTTGTTCTTCTCAGATCCTTCCCCTACAAATCTTAATGTAATATTTTGAGATTTGATTTTTAAATTTTGAATTCTCTTATATACTTCATACACGTCCCATATTCCTTTTTCTTTTACCAATCTTCCTACGAAAAGGATTTGAATTTTGTTTGAGTTTTGAAATTTAGAATTTGTTTGTGATTTAGAATTTGGATTTTGGAACTTTTGTAAATCTACTCCCAGCCGTATTACGGATATTTTATTTTCCGTAACGCCCTCTTGAATAAGACAGCGTTTTGCTTTTTCTGTATGACAAATAAAATGATCGGTATATTTAATTACAAAATATTTGTTATTCTTTTTTTTAGATACCGTTTCATTATTGTGTGGAATAGTTTCCCAAGATGTCACAACTAGTTTTTTAATTTTGTTTTCTTTACGAAGTTTGGCAAGTTGAAAGGAATAATGATAATGGGGATCTGCGGTATGGAAAATATCAAATTGCGAAGCATATTTTTCCAACCCAAAAAGGTTTTGAATATCGCCTATTGTCCTGTTTGCAATTGCTCTTCCACATCGTCCAATAACATTATAGTCTGACAAACTTGGCAATCGAATGACCTTAAATAACAAGTTTTGATGAATTGTTTTTATCGATCCGACACCCGTAACTTGTAACTTACAACCCTTTAACTCTTTAACATTATAGTTTTGTCCTTCAAAATTGTTTAAAAATGCTCCGCGAATCAATGCGATTTTAATCATAAAAAATCTTCTTTTTAAAACGAATAAAAACCAAATACAACAGAGTAATCAAACTTAATATTTCAGATAAAATAGTAATATATGATGAGGCAATGTATGAGTAATACGGAATAAATATGAGATTTAATATGATATTAAAAAGCGCTAGTAGTCCAAATAAATAGACTACATACCGGGACAAATCAGATACATAAAGAACATTAAGTAAAATTGAGTTAAATAGAATCAGGGGCAGCGCCCAAACAACAATATTTATAACAGGTAAAGCGTGTATATAATCTCCTTTCAAAAATAAGGGAAAAAAATAAGGACCAAGAATATAGGTGCAAATAACCACTGAAAAGCCAATTAAACCTAATAATAAGCTGTGTCTTTGAACCTTTTTGAAAAGTACATGCTTGTTTTCCCGAATAGTATGTGAAAATAAAGGTATTGAAACGGTATTATAACTTGAAGCAACAAGAATAAGTGCTTCCATAAATTTATAACCTGACGAATATATTCCAACTGCTTCTTTTCCTTTTAAAAAAGAAAGTATTAATATATCGATTTTAAAATATATTCCTGCAAATAAACTGATAAATACAAAAATATAAGACTTTTTAATAATGGCAAACCATTTTTTAACATCAAAACGTATAGTCAAATTTGAAACTAATTTCCGGATAAGAATACCGTAAAAAATTGAATATAAAGAGTAAAAAATTGAAAGCATTATAAATATTGTGCGTAGCTTTTTAAACAGTAATAAACCAGCAATCAATGCGCTGATCAATAACGTATTGAGTGCAAATGACAACAATGCAGTTTTTGTAAGTTTCTGTAAAACTGAGGTAATTATGAGATATGTTCCTGATGAAAAATTAAAAAAGATAACAAATGAGGTAAGAAAGATATATGCAATAATTTTGTTTTCATAGTGGAAAAAAACTGCTAAAACAATAGTTAAAATAAATACAATAAATGACAAAAATAAGCGCAACGAAAAAAGAGATGAAGTTTTTTCAGATTTGATCTTTTGCAAATAAACCAATCCGTATGAAGAAGTTCCAAAATCAACAAATGGAGACAATAAACCGACATGCGCCCAAACAAGTGTATAGATACCGTATTCAGCTACTGTCAAGTATCGGATAAGAAATAGAAAAAGAATAAAATTAATAATTTTATTTAAAAACGACGAGATATTAAGGCTAAAGAAATTTTTTAAAAAAGGTGAAGTGAGAAAAAAACTGGTAAGAAGAGATCTTTCTTCCCAAACTGTTAAGGGTAATCTGATAATTTCCCGTATTTGTTTTACTATCCCCCCATATCTAAAAAGAAAACGCAACCGATTTTTTGCCAGCATATACTTTTTTTCAAATCTCTCATCTGATATCTCATAATGCGAATAGGTGAATTTTGTATCGATGCCAAGCTTAAATCCGTTTTCTATTGATCTAAGTCCATATTCAACGTCTTCATAATACATAAAATAAGATTCATTAAATAAACCGATCTTTTCAATTAATGAGCGTTTTATTATCATTAACGATCCGGTAACAAAATCAGTTTTTTGAAAACGATTTTTGGGCTTTACTTTAATCAGTCCTCCGCTCATTCTCCATCTATCAATTGATCCGCCGTAAAAGCAAGTTCCATTTTGTTTCATGGTAAAAGACCACATATCAAAATATTCACTTCCCTCGCGTATATCAGCTTGACTAAGGGTATTAAAAGAAATGTCCGGATTGAGAACAATAAACAGTTCAGCATTATTTTGCAGTCCTTTTTTAATTCCCTTATTTACAGCCCAGGCATATCCTTTATTATGCACCGTATTATCTATCCAATAAATCTCGTAATGTTTAAAACCCAACAACGAAATCTCCTTTGTCAGCCTGTTAATTTCTTTTTGAGGGGTACGATAGAGGACAATAATAAATGCAGTCTTCATTAAGATATATTTTTGACAACGGTTAATAATTTCGAACTAAACTTGCTCCAATTAAATGAGTTTTGTTTTACTGAATAAACCGTTTTTTTCTTACGAAATTCTTCCTTCATTGCTAAAAGAAAATCATTATCTGATTTAGTTATACGTAACCCTTCAAAATATGGCTTAAATTCTAAATAAAGAGGGAGGTCGTTTGTTATAACCTTTTTTCCCAAAGACAATGCTTCAACTACCGGATAGCAAAACCCTTCAACCAACGATGTATTTAACAGTGCAATACAGTGTTTGTAATAAAATACAAGGTCTTTATCTGAAACATGTTCTAGAAAAATAAGATTTTTTTGAATTTTTAAAAAGAGAGGAAGTTTAATAATATGCTCCCAATATGACTGTTCTTTAACACCGATGAGAACAAGTTTTACATGCAGGATTTTTGTTTCTGATATAAATACCTCAAAAAGGGAAAGAAGTTTTTCAATATTCTTTATTTTTTTTATAACACCTACATATAGGAAATAGGGATTATTTATTGTACGTTCATTGGTTGCCTTACTCTGAATGACGTAATTTACTCCAGGATATATAGTAATGACCTTATCCGGTTTAATGGTCGGAAATTGGTTCAATAGTTGATTTCTGACTGTTTTAGAAAAAACAATTATTTTATTAGCTGCAAATACTGAATAATTTGTCTGCCAAATAAACTTTTCACTCTCCGGATAGTAGTCCGGAAAATGATAGAAGCCAAAATCATGAATAAATACTACTGTCTTTTTAAATAAGCGGATAATAGGTGGAATTATTCCGGAAAATCCCATATAAACATTAATTCTGTCTAAAAAACATTTCAGGGGAACAAAAAGAAATGAAAAAAACTTACGGGGTAAGTTTACATAACGAATAGTCTTACTGTTTGAATGAGCAGACTGTTTCGAGAAATAATAATAATAAAATGTTAAAGAAGATTCTTGTTTTAAAGGAATACTCACAAGAAAAGAGCTGACTAATCGTTGAATCCCGCTTTGAATGGTTGATTCAGGATTAAAGTCTCCCCCATCAATTCCGATCTTTATTTTTTTCATTAAATAATGCTATAAGTTGATTTAACAAGCTTAATTATATACAATAGGATACTTTTTGTGTTTATGAAATTTATGAGTAACAAAGTAAAATCTATTTTTGCAGCTCTTTTTCTGCTCTGTATTAATGTTATTTTTTTTTATGATGTTTTATTCTCGGGGAAAACTCTTTTTACCGGTGATAATATTTCATTAAATATTCCCGGTAAGATCTTATTGCGCTCCATTATTGCCAACAAAGAACTTCCCTTATGGAACCCATATTTGTTTTCAGGGATGCCGTTTTTAGCTGATATTAATTTCGGTGTTTTAGCACCAATAAATTTTTTATATTTTATTTTTGATCCGTTTACCGCTCATACGTTCAATGTGGTAATTGCAATATGGTTAATAGGATTTTTCATGTTTTTATTTTACCAATCGCTAAAGTTGTCTTTTATTCCAGCAATTATTTCTGCTGTGATTTTTATGTTTTCCGGTTCTGTTTTTATCAACACTCTTAATACAGCTATTCTTAATGTGGTAATGTGGCTTCCTCTTATCATGTGGTCGCTTGAAATTTACTTGCAAAAAGATGTTCTATGGCGCGGGTTATTAATAGCCTCTCTATGTTCTCTGCAGTTATTCAGTGGCCATATTCAATATACCTATTACACGTGGTTATTTATGGTTATATATATAGTTTGGCGAACAAAACCTTTTTCTATTATTAAGTTATTCAAACATGTATGTATTATCTTTTTTCCCATTCTGTTACTTTCTGCCATTCAAATTTTTCCTTTTTTAGAATTTACACAACTTTCAACCAGACCGCAGCAAAATTTGTCATACGCAGAACAAGTCTCATTTGTCTCCTTTATTCGGCTTATTTTCCCTAACTTTTTTGGCGTATTAAAAGACGGCACTTCTTGGGGCGCAACTGCAGATATTAGCGGATTTATTGGTATTATTCCCTTATTTCTTATTATCTTTACTTTTGTGTTTCGTAAAATCAACTCCAAAGTAATATTTTTCTTTATATCGTCCATTGTTTTCTTGTTAATGAGTCTTGGAAGCAGGTCTCCAATATATCTTCTTGCATATTATCTTCTTCCTTTTTACGCACGATTCAGATCGCCAAGCAGTATTTTGATACTCTATTCTTTTTGTTTATCGATAGTCGCAGGATTTGGTTTTAAATATCTATTTCAATGTATTGATAATGGGAATATAAAAACTAAACAGTTCTTCCGTAAATCTATCCTTGTGTTTTCCATATGTTTTATTATTTCATTGTTACTAAAGTTATACGGGTTTGAGTATTTAATTACGTCAATTAAATACTTACAACAAATAACTCATCTTGCCTTTTTTACACGCTTTTTAGAATACTCAAGTACAAGAACGAATATTATTTACGGGCTTTGGATAAACAATTTACTTGTTACTATCTTTTTTTTATTTCTTTTTTCTGCGATTACATATTATTCCTATATGCAGAAAAACACAACTTTCTTTCATAAATTAATCTTTATTTTTCTTGTTTTATCAGAGCTCATGTTTTTTTCAGCTAATCTCAATGTCTTGACAAACAAAAATCTGTTAACCACACCAAAATCAATTATTACTACCCTTAAAGAAGATGTATCACCTTATCGTATTCTAACTTTAAAAGACGGTCCGAAAAAACCTCCTTTTGCAGATCCAAACTACTTTGTTGATGAGGCTATTAAGTCAATGACTTTTTTACAAAGTGATACAAATCTGTTCCATTTAATTCAAAGTGTTGATGGATACTCGTCTTTGGTATATCGCCCCTATGCAGAATACGTTATGAATAGATTACCTACTGATCCAACAGGAATTGATCTTATTAATCCAACAAGTAATAAAATAAATGAACTGAATGTTAAATATATTCTTACTGCCGGAAGATATCTTGAATTTTTAAAAAATACTCCACAGTTTATTCTTATAAATACATATTGCCATCCCTATCTTAAACGTACATTTTACATGTTTGAAAATTTATATATAAAACCAAGAGCGGAGCTAGTTGATAAAAAAAATGGATTAGTTACCATAACTTCTTACAAAATGAATGAAGTTCAAATAAAAACTGAAACAAATACTCCGTCTATTGTTTTACTTCGTGATGTGTATTATCCAGGTTGGAAAGCATTAGTTAATAATCAATTTCAGGAAATAAAACCTATTAGTATTTTTAGATCAGTTCATGTTCCTGCTGGTACATCATATATCACTATGATGTATCAACCGCTCAGTGTTATTATGGGAAGTATAGTCAGCGCGACTAGTTGGTTTTTATTGTTTTGTTATTTTTTGTTTCTATTTCTTTCAAATATCAGGAAAAAATACGTACAGAACTCCATATACCCGAAAGCAAGATCAAGAAATAAACGGATTAAACCATCTTTATAACCTTTATCTTTAATATATCGAGCCCATACCATATGGCAGGGATATAAAATCAGTTTTTGAAGAGATAATTTTTCGTTTTGCTGAGCTTTTTTCCTTGCTTCCCGATGTGCATAATCAGTAAATTTTTGAATTATCTGACAGGGTCTTCTGTAAGAATAATGAAGTATTTTATTTTGTAATAAATCGGTCAGTCCATTAATCTTCACGTGTTCATGTACCAGATTGCTATTTATTCTTGCCTTTTTACGTTTAAATAAACGGAGGATTCTATAATTTTCTCCGCCAAAATATATTGGTTTTCCAAAAAGATGATTTTGATACTGAATTTTATATCCGGAAACATTCGACAAACGACTATCGACTATCGACCTAATTTCGCCTTTTAGTTGTTGCGAAATTACTTCATCCGCATCTAGCATAAGAATCCATTCTCCTCTACATTTACTGAGTCCAAATGCCCGCTGTGAACCAAGGTCATCTTCGTGACGACTATATGTGACTGACTTATATTTTTTGGCTATAGATATAGTTTTGTCTTTTGAAAAATCATCAACAATAACAATCTCATCAGCAAGATTTGCAATAGATGACAACGATGTATCAAGTAATTCATCTGAATTTTTTGTAATCATCAAAACAGAAAGAGCAATAGCCATATTTCTTTAATTGTAACAAATATATTGTTATAATGGGATAAAATGAACTTTTTTTCAAGACTTATTTTTGTTTATATTTTTGTTTTAGGTTTAATCTTTACTCTTCTTGTTCCTCCATTCCAAAAACCAGATGAACAAGGACATTTTATACGAAGTATATTGCTCAGTCACGGAAAAATTATGTTAACGAACAAAGATGAAAAATTACCTGTAGAAAAACAATATTACGACCTTGTCCACGATCCTTTGTTAAACAAAATTCCCTATCATCCTCAAAAAAAGTTTAACCTTAACTGGTATAACCAATCTCCTTTTGCAAGTAAAGAGGTATACAAACTAGTAAACGAGGAAGCATGGGGACAGTTTATGTTACCTGCTAGTTCTTATATTCTATATATATTTGGCATTTTCGTTGCGCAAATCTTTCATCTAAATGCTTACCTAACTTTTTTCTTAGGAAGATTTTCAATGTTTCTTCTTGTGTTTATATGGATGCTGTTTCTCTATAAAAAAACTCCTCAATTGTATAAACCAATTATTTTGTTTGTTTTTTCTTTACCCATGTTTATTCATCAAATCACT
This sequence comes from Candidatus Roizmanbacteria bacterium CG_4_10_14_0_8_um_filter_33_9, assembly GCA_002785065.1. Lineage (GTDB taxonomy): Bacteria > Patescibacteriota > Microgenomatia > UBA1406 > GWC2-37-13 > UM-FILTER-33-9. The sequence goes on along the minus strand of PFLI01000103.1, from coordinate 3,033 downwards.
GGTTATAACTATGACGCAATGCAGTATATGATGGGTTTAAGCATATTTGTTTTACTTCTTAAGAAATTACAACAAAAAACATTATCTCTGTTTGATCTTGGCGTATTATCACTATTCTTTATCCTTATTTTGATTATGAAACTTTCATTCGAACCCTTATTACTCTTGATATTTGTTATTCCATATAAAAAAATATCTAAAACATTTTCTGTTTATATAAAAAAAATTACAATAGTTATGGGAATAATTATTTTTGGATACATTGTATTTAAATTATCTTTTTTTATTTCAGCGTCTCAATACACTCATCATCCAAAGGGCGTGAATCCAATCGATCAGATGCAATATGTTCTTCATAATCCATTTACTTATCTAACTATTTTTGCTCAATCTACTTTTCGTTTGGCCAAATTTCATATTCAAGGTATCATCGGAATATTCGGATGGCTTGACTATTCTATGAGTTGGTGGGTTTATGTATTATTTATCGGCAACGGTATTTTAATTATCTGTTTAACAAAAGTTAATAAAAAAGACCTGTTAAAATCCTGGCAACTGTGTATAATCGCTTGCAGTTTATGTTTAACCTATGCTTTTATGATGACTATTTTTTATCTCAATTGGAAAACAGTAGGTTCACATGTTATAGATGGTACTCAGGGAAGATATTTTATTGTATTTGTACCATTTGTTCTCTATTTTTTCATTCATCTTAAATATTACATTGTACATGATAACAAGTTTAGATTTCCTCATATAGTTTACACCTCATCAATTCTTCAAAAAAATCCATTGATCTTAAAAATAGGAAGTATACTAATATTAAGTCTTGTGACACAAAACATTGTTATGGCAATTTTAAAAAGATATTATTAATCTCATGACAAAAAAAGGAAGGGAATTTATTTATGTTACTATCGAGTTTGAGTGGCATCACCCTAAAAACAGGTGCATAGAATGGGAAAAAAACGCCTATTATTCGAAAAAAGTTTACTGCGGCTTATCCTGATATTTCAACTGCAACTAGATATGCTCACGTACTTGCAGAAAATGCTCCACAGATATGCGATAAATGTCAAGAAAATTACATTTTTATGGGAAAATCGCAATCGTAAAGGCCAATGACTAAAAGTCATTTTAATGCTTTTTCACATGTCATTGCGAGGATCCCACTTAGCGGGAGATGTGGCAATCTCGTTGTTTAAGAAAATTGTTTCTCCTCGAAATTTGATAAGGAAAATTTCTATGTGCTCGCAATAACAACGATATTCAAAGGTATTGAAATAAATTCTAGTTGTGAATGTATATATGATTTTTAAAACAGTGTCGATCCACAATGGATAGGGTGTGAAGAAGGAATTGAGGCTAAAATAATTAGATATATTAATGAAATTGTAGCTTTGTTGTTAAATATTTTTTCGTAGCACTTGAATATAATTCGGACATTGCTCTCTCTAAAAAATTTTGATTTCCAACAGCAATGGGCATTTCTTTATAAGGAATATCATATAAATAACAAGCTGGATCAATTAACGCAAAGGGAGCATCTATTTTCGTTTCCGCTATTCTCAAAACGTTGTGCCCTAATTGTGGAGTACCATGAAGGTTGATTTTTTCACTGAATATAAGCCAAGGTTGGTTGTCAACTTTAAATCCATCATAACTTAGCAGTGTATTAGTTGACGCTGCAAATGCATTAGTTGCTTGAAAACAAGCCATATTCATTTTAGTCATTGCAGCAAATCTAACATCGGTGATGACGACTATACCTAAATAATCAAATATCTTTTGAAATTTGTTAATTGTTCTTGGAGGAATATCAGGCTGATATAAAACACTCCAAAGACCTGATTGTCTCCTTTCTGTTTCTATTGCCATGACATATTATACTATAGGTTAAGTTTGTTATCAAGCATCAATAACTTAAAAATATCTAAACAATATCAATCCTTTTGGGATGGGGGTGATTTTAAAATTATTGTTTAACTAGAACAGTCTGAAAGTAATTGTCATGATATACTTTACGATATGCCATATTATGTTTTTGCATGGATTGGTGCTGTTGCTTCAGGTTTAATTGTAATTACAGCAAAACTGACAAGCAAACATTCAATTTCAAATCCTTGGCTTTTTAACTTACTTTTGGTTTTGGTAACATTACTTTTTTCCCTCCCACCTGCGTTAATGTATAAAGCTGGTATACCTATCGATTGGACCCCTATTATTTTTGCGGCAATATTTTCAACTTTATTTAATATTTTTTGGATCTTCTCAACTTATGCATTAGATGTTTCAACTCTTACTCCGCTTTTTAATATCAGGGGAATTTTTGCAGTATTAATAGGAAGCCTGTTCCTAAACGAATCATTTACTCAAAGTCAACTCATTTATGTAGCAGTAATTGTTATTGTTGGAATGTTTGTATCAATGGATGAAAAATTTAGTTTGCGTTCTTTTTTCAATAGATCAATCGGTGTCGCAATATTAACAATGCTTTTTTTAACTCTAAGTGGCTCTTTTATAAAAATTTCTTTGGAAAAAAATAGTCTTTGGACAAACAACATATGGATTGCAATTATTAATGCTTTATTTCTTATTCCAACATTTCCCTTATTTCGAAAGGAATTAAAAAAACTTAATGTACGTCATATTCTGCCAATTGGTGCAATGGGAATTTTTTCAACTATTACTGAATTTTCCGCTAATGTCGCCTATGGGGTAAACATTGGTATTACATCTCTTATTATGAATACGCCAGTTTCCATGATTTTAGCCTTTCTCTTTTCTGTCTTTGCCCCAAAACTTCTTGAAAAACACTCGCTTAAAATATATGCAATCCGTTTTGCCGCAACTGCAATTATGATTTACTGTACCGTGCAGTTAACAAAATGAACTCTCGCTTTATAACAGATTTCTAAAATACATCTTAAATAGTATAAATGAACTACCTCGAAGCAAGCTTCGAGGTATCAGTTGACGTCGAATAGTTCCAACTGTTGTTTATGTAATGTTTTATAACTTTGGTTTGTCCCT
>PFLI01000116.1 GCA_002785065.1 Candidatus Roizmanbacteria bacterium CG_4_10_14_0_8_um_filter_33_9 | reverse complement strand
GTTTATGATGCGGATGGACAATTAATGGCCCATATCGATCCACCTGAGGCGATAAAAAAATATTTATTTCAGCCACATTGGTTTCTAAGAGACTCTGCATTTTCACCTGATTTTTATGAAAATTATAATAACGCCCGTTTTTTTCTGGAAAAAGAAATGAATATTTCAGACTTTGATGGAGCCATTCTTCTCACAACAACCGCAGTAAAAAATATACTTGAAGCTTTTGATTCTATATATATTCCTGATTTTGATGAAAAAGTTAATAAAGACAATTTTTATCTCAAAACACAGATTTATGCTGAAAAGGGATTTTTTCCCGGTTCTATTCAAAAAAAAGGATTTCTTGCCGCTTTAGCCCGCCAAATTTTTTTGAATTTGGAAAATGTTTCCCCGGCTTTGTTTCTACAAAATATACTCCGCTCACTTGAGGAAAAACAGTTAGTTCTCTATTTGGAAAATACGGATTTACAAAAAAGAATTGATAGTTTATATTGGTCTGGAAGAATCATTGAATCAACGTGTCCTGCCGGAATCGAGAACTGTTATACCAATTTCTTATTTCCATTCGATGCAAATCTTGGAGTAAATAAAGCAAATTTTTTTATTTTTCGTACAATAGAGACCACTGTCACCTTCGATTCTGACGGTTTTATTCATACACGCTTCACTATTAACTACAAAAATGAATCACAAACTGATGTTTTTCCAGGAGGAATATATAAAAATTACTTTCAAATCCTCCTTCCAAGGAATACAATTTTAGAACAAATTAGTCTTAACAACAATCCAATGAAGAATTATGATACTGAACTAAAACAATTTAAAAAAGTGGGTCTTTATTTTGAACTTCCATCTCAAAAAACCACAAATATTACTATCGAGTATCGCTCTTTGACAAAATTAATCAAAGGTAAGGCAGTCTATCAGCTTCTAATTCAAAAACAAATTGGGTCAATGAATAATGATTTTTCTCTCCATATCGTCTTACCGGAACATATATATGTGACAAATCAAAACTTTTCTCCTCTTGTTAAAAGAAATGAAATGCTCTATAATACAGACTTATCAACAGATAAAATATTTTTTATTGAGTTATTAAAAGAATGATATGAAAAAATCAGCAAAAACGTCCGATGAAAAAACAATTCTTGAGGTTACACCAAGAACTATTTTTGGTAAAAAGTTAAAACAATTACGTAGAGAAGCTATAATTCCAGCTAACATATTTGGGACAGGATTCACGTCAAAATCAATTTCTGTTCCTTCTTCACAATTTTTAAAAGTATATAAAAAAGCAAAAGAAACAGGAATTGTTTATCTTAAGCTTGAGGATAAAGAAATTCCAACTCTTATTAAATTAATTCAAAAACATCCGATAAATTCTCAGGTGCTTCATGTTGATTTTAGAAAAGTTGATCTTACTGTAAAAATTGCAACTGAAGTTCCAGTCCATATTATGGGAGTTTCTGAAGCGGTTGCTCAAAAGGGAGGAGTTCTTCTTACTCTTTCTGAACGACTTTCTGTCGAGGCATTACCTCAAAATATTCCGCACCATATTGAAGTTGACATTTCACTACTTAAAGAAATTGGACAAGAAATTAAAGTAAAAGATCTTCTCGTTTCTCAAAAATATAGCATTAAAGATGATGGAGAAAAAACAATCGTTTCTATTACTGCCCATAAAGAAGAAAGTGTTATTGCTGAAACAGCGGCAACTGCTACCCCAGAAGTGATTACGGCGAAACCAGAAGAAGGAGCTGAAGCAGGTGCAACACCAGAACCAGGAACTGAAAAAAAACCTGAAACTGATGATAAAAAAGAAAAAGAAATTAAAAAATAAGTTATTCATACTTTATGACTGTTATCAAATCAGAATTTGTTTTAGCATTAAATCAAGTTGCCGGAGAAAGAGGAATCTCACCACAAGAGGTTATTTCTTCAATTGAAACAGCACTAGTTGCAGCGTATAAAAAAGAATATCCCGAACACAACGAAGAAGAAGACATCGCTGCTATTTTAAATAAAGAAACAGGTGAAGCAAAACTATTAAAAGGCGATACTAATATTACACCTCCAGGTTTTGGTCGTATTGCAGCCCAAACAGCTAAGCAAGTTATTCTCCAAAAAATTAGAGAGGCAGAAAAACGAACTATCATATCTCATTTCAAAACTCAAATCGGATCAACCCTCCGTGGGAGAATTATTCGGTTTGATGGATATAATGCGTTTCTTGACATCGGAAAAACAGAGGCAGTATTACCAAAAGAAGAACAAATCAGAAATGAAGATTATTCTGTGAATAACTCCTATATCGTTTACTTAAAAGAAATTAATGAAGATCAATTTGGTCACCAAAGAATTATCGTCTCCCGATCAGACTTCCGATTAATTGAGGAATTGTTTAAACGAGAAGTACCTGAAATAGGAAACAACACTGTTGAAATTAAAAAAACTGTTCGTGAACCAGGTGAACGAGCAAAAATCGCAGTTTCCAGTACACACGGATCAGTTGATCCAGTTGGGGCATGTGTCGGACAAAAAGGAGCACGAGTACAAACAATCACCGATGAATTTGGTGGTAAAGAAAAAATTGATATTATTCAGTGGAATAAAGATGATAAACTTTTTATTATTGCCGCACTTTCACCTGCAAAAATTGCTCAAATAGAATTAGATATAAAAAATAAACGGGCAAAAGTTACTGTAGATGAATCCCAAGCACCATTGGCTATCGGTAAAGGTGGAGCAAATGTAAACCTCGCATCACGTCTTACCGGATATACCCTCGATATTGTTCAGGTAATAAACACACCAACTTCAGATAAAAAACCTGTTGAGAATGATAGTAAAGATAAAGATAAGGCTGCCAACTAATATATAGTTATACATGTCATCCTGAACATACCTGCCTTTCGGCAGACAGATTTCACCTTCAAAAGAGAGGGTGAATAAATTCAGTATGACAAATTTTAGTTTTTTAATTTAAAAATGAACAGACCACCGATTGTCACCATTCTTGGCCACGTTGACCATGGAAAAACAACTCTGCTTGATTATATTCGTAAATCGTCAATAACAACTAAAGAATTTGGGGGGATCACTCAAAAAATTGGAGCATATGAAGTAGTAACTGAAATAAAAGGATATTCCACTAATAAAATTACATTTATCGATACTCCTGGACACGAAGCTTTCTCACAGATGCGTTCAAGAGGTGCAACGGTTGCAGATATAGTAATACTTCTTATTGACGGAAAGGATGGTATTATGCCACAAACAATAGAATCAATTTCGCATATAAAAAATGCTAAAATTCCTTATCTCGTTGTTATAAATAAAATTGATCTTGAAGATTCGGATCCTGAAAAAATTAAAAATACACTTCTTAAATATGACGTTCAAGTTGAAGATAAGGGTGGAACTATTCCTGTTGCATTAATTTCAGGCAAAACTGGAGAAGGTATAAATGATTTATTGGAAACGATACTTTTTATTGCTTCTGATAATAAGCTTGCCTTTGATATTAACGAAGTCCCACAAGCATTTGTCATCGAAACTAAAAAAGATCGTAGAGGTATTGTTTTAAGCATGGTTATTAAACAGGGAATCATAAAAAACGGTATGACACTTTATGGAAACAGTTATAAGGCAAAGGTTAAATCTCTTCTCAGCGATCGTGGTGTTCAACTAACTGAAGTGCTTCCATCTACCCCATTTGAATTGCTAGGATTTGAAACAATGCTTGATGTTGGAACAATGATTTCATCAGTGCCAGAAACTGTCAAAGAAAAAGAAACTACTCTGACTCCTTCCGAAGCGGTTTTTTCCATTGACTCGATTCTTGAAGTTAAAAAGGAAGAAAAAAAACTGTTAATGGTAATTAAAACCGATTCACAAGGTTCTCTCGAAGCTATTCATGCGGCCCTTATCAAAAATCCTAATGTGGAAATTATTCTTGAAACGGTAGGAGATATTCATAAATCCGATGTATTTCTTGCAAAGACAAGTAAAGCTATTATTATTGGTTTTAACGTTAAAATAGACCCTGAAACAAAAATGTTGTCAAAACAAGAAAAGGTAGTAATAAAAACGTATAACATAATTTATGAACTCTTAGATGAACTAAATGAAGTGGCCGATTTGCTACAAGAAAAGGAACAGCAGGAAAAGAGTCTAAAAGGAGAGGCAAAAGTCCTTGCCTCTTTCACAATAGAAGGAGAAAAGGTGTTTGGTGTTAAAATGATAAAGGGAAAAATAGCAGTAAGTGACGAACTTGAACTCCATCGGAACGATAATCTTATAGCAAAAACTAAGCTTGTTTCTCTTCAAGTTCGCGCAAAGAAAGTTCAGGAAGTCAAAAAAGACCAAGAAGCAGGCATGGTATTCTCTCCTCCACTTGACATTCGGGTAGGTGATGTGGTAAAATGTATCTTATAGTATGTATCCAAATACACAAAATACCATCTCAAAAATATCAGAACAAATTACGAAAGGTAATTCGGGCATTATTCTAATACCTCAAAATCCAACTGTTGATGCAATTGCTGCAGCAACCTCACTTTATATTGCCCTTACTAAAGCAAACAAATCAGTAGGTATCGCTTGTTCTACTCAGATTACTTCAGACCTGCTTGGTGCTGATAAAATTCAACAAACACTGAGTGCTGGAGGAGAAAATTTGGTAGTATCATTTCCTTATACTGATGGTACTATAGATAAGATCGATTATAACATCGCAGGCTCACTTTTTAACTTGGTTATTACTCCCCGTCCAGGATATCCAAAGCTAAATCCAGATCAAGTTAAGTATTCGTACACTGGAGGTCAGTTCGACTTTATTATTACGATAGATACTCCCAATTTAAACGCACTTGGACAAATTTATACTGATAATCAATCTCAAATTCAAGGGAAAAATATTATTAATATTGATCGTCATCTTACGAATGGATTTTTTGGTACGACAAATATGGTGAACAAAACAGCTTCATCTACTTCTGAACTAGTTTATAAAGTCATCGAAGGATTATCTGTCCAGTTTGATAAAGATATATCAACAAATCTGTATACAGGAATTGCATCTGCAACTAATAATTTTACTTCATATTCTGTCAACGCTGAAACATTTGAAACTATAGCAAAACTAATGAAGGCAGGTGCAGTAAAAAAAACAATGAAACAAAGTCCCGTTCAAACGTATGGAGGATCAATGCCACAACCAACTTTTAATAAGCCAGTATTCCAACCTCAATCACCACAGGTAACACAACCCCGAACACAACCGGTTTTCCAACCACCACAACAGGGATCATTTCAACCTTCAACACCCGCATTTGAACAACAAAATATGGGGCAAGGACCAATCGAATCTGTAGAACATAGCGAAAACGTATCAAAAGAAGGAGCTGTGCAAACTCCTCAAGACTGGTTAAAACCCAAAATTTTTAAAGGTACAGGTTTAGTTTAATTTTAATACTTCTTGATTATCCCCTTCCTCTAGTTTTACCTTTTCCACTGTCTTAACCAATTGATTAGTACGTGTAGTGTTAACCATATTATATTGTTTTGTCAAAGATTCAATTCGCTCTCCGATTTTTGAAAACTCTTCGTTGTATTTTCCAAATTCTACTTCAAATGTTTTAATATAACCGATGATTTTCTGAACGTTTTTTTGGTATTTAAAATTTTCATATGCTTGTCGAATGAGCCGTAATATCGCAGTAAAACTAAATGGACCGGCGAATACCACTTTTTGTCGTATCGCCTCAAGCCACACCGTGTTCATTTTGTCATAAATAAATGAAAAGATCATTTCGTTTGGAATAAAAAGAATCACAAAATCAACCGTATTATCTTCCGGGTTAATATAATCGCGGGTTGTAACTTGTTTTATTTTCTCGCGGATATCGCGTTCAAATGCCTTCATTAATTCCTTTTTCGATCCTGCATCTGTTGTTTCAGTCATCCGTTGCAGATTTTGGTAGGGAAATTTTGCATCAACATTGATTTTTACTTTATTGGGAAGAAAGATGGTAAAATCCGGTCTATTACCAGATTGCTGTTCTTTATTAAACTCAAAATCAACTCCCCTGACAAACCCGCTCATGGTAAGAAGCTCTTCTGCCACCTGCTCTCCAAATTGACCACGAAGCTGATTATTGGAAAGAACTTTTTTGAGACTTTCCGTTGTGGTTGAAAGTTGTTCAGTAATTTTTCGTTGATTTTCAAGCTCACTTCTCAATGCTTGAAACGATCCTACCCGTTCTTTTTCTACACTCGTAAGCTTTTGCTCATTTTTGTCTAATTCTTCATGGATACGCTTCACCATATCCTCAATAGCTACCCGTTTATTATCAAGATCAGTCTTGATATCTTGTTTTTCCGCTCCCAATTTTTCATTTGCCATCATAATAAGTTGTTCATGGCTTTTTTTCAACTCATCTGGAAGAAGTACTTTCATTACAAAATAAACAACAACAACGCCAACAACTATTCCGATAATAACAGATGAGATCATGTGTTTATTATACTACGAATACAAATCCTATTTGTTACAATTAATCCATGAAAATTCACCTCAAGCAAGAAGTTAAAAAATCAAATAGCCTTTCAAATGAAAAAATTATATCTATACTGTTAAAAAACAGAGAGATTGTCAATACAAAATTATTCCTTCACCCGCCACATCCTTCAACGTTTTCTCTCGAATCTTTTGGTTTTAAAAAACAGATTTCACATTTGCTCAAACTTTTGGAACAAATTCGCCTGAATAAGGAAACAATTGTTGTTTATACAGATTACGATGCTGATGGTATTACGGGTGGAACAATTATGTGGGAAACATTACATCTCCTTGGGTTTTCAGTAATGCCCTACGTTCCTCATCGTAAAAAAGAAGGTTATGGGTTTTCTACTATTGGAATTGACTCTGTTAATAACCAATATCATCCAAAACTTATTATCAGTGTTGACCATGGAATAAGCGGTGCAAAACAAATTTCCTATGCAAAAAAACTGGGTATTTCAATAATTGTTACTGATCATCATTTAAAACCCAAAGATGAACCAAAAGATGCTGAAGCAATTTTTCATATTCCTTCTCTATCGGGATCTGGCGTTGCTTACTTTGTCGCTAAAGAAATCCTCAAGCACTTTTCTTCTCTAATCGCTAATCACCAATCACTAATCTCTCACTTTAATTCCGATTATCTTGCCCTTGCATCAATTGGTACTATTGCAGATTTGGTTCCACTCACGGATATTTCACGAAGTATTGTATATCATGGGTTAAAAACATTTCAAACTATTAAGCGTCCAGGTCTTAAACACATTCTGCAGGAAGCAAAAATCGACAATAAACCCATAACTCCATATGAAATCGGATATATAATTGCTCCCCGGATTAATGCAGTCGGACGGCTTAAACATGCGATAGATGCGCTTCGATTGCTCTGCACCAATGATTCAAATCGAGCATCAGAATTGGCCCATCAGATGGGCCAAACAAATAAAGATCGACAGGATCTGGTTGAAACTACTTTAAAAGAAGCAATCGAGATGGTTGAAAAAATAATTAAGAAACAGAAAAAAATTCCTATTTTTATTATTCTTAAAAATAAAAACTGGCATGAGGGAATTATTGGCCTTATAGCGGGAAAAATTACGGAAAAATATTACCGTCCGACTCTTGTATTGACAAAAAGTGATGGGTTTTGGAAAGGTTCTGCTCGCTCAATAAGCGCGCTTCATATGACGGATTTTTTAAGAACATTTGAAAAACATATTATTAGTGTCGGAGGTCATAAACAAGCAGCTGGATTATCTGTATCTGATGGAAATTTGGATATTCTGATAAAAAGTATAGAAAAATCAATTTCAAAATATTTAAAAGATGAAGGTTTGGAAAAACAGCTCTCCGTTGATCTTAAACTTCCTCTTGGAAAAGCATCTCTTGAACTTGCCAAAGAACTAGAGCTTCTTGAGCCGTTTGGAATGGGTAATCCCCAACCGCTTTTCTTAAACGATGCCCAAATAATCGCGATTTCCCCTTTGGGAAAAAATGGAACCCATTTAAAATTAATTCTCAAAGATCCAAGTCAATCATCTTTTCCTTTGGAATGTGTCTATTTCTCCGCTCCCAAAGAAGCCTTTTCCCTAAAGAAAGGAGACAGTGTCCAGGTTGTATATAATTTGGATGTAAATAGGTGGAATGGAAGGGAACGGGTGCAGGGGAAAATTATTACAATAGCATGATTTATTTATTGGAGACGTTTTTATCAGAACTGTTATAAAGCCCACTCTTTTGGATATTCTAGTTTCAATTGACCTTGATTATATTTTAAACCTAAAACTTGTGGCAGAATTCCTGACTCTTCTAACTCGCTAAATATTACATAGCTAACATCTCCGACTAGTTCACCATCCTTTATGTGTTTTCCCCAACATTTTATGGGATCAGCATCAAAACAAACCAATCTTCCTCCGCACACAAAAACATTATGAGGAATAATATCATATGCCAATACTCCCGTTGTTCTTTGTCTTGGTTTTGTATAAATTGCCGAATTATACCACATTCTAATTTGCGCCCTAACGATGCTCTTTACATCATCTAACACATCTGTAAAATCCTGTGGTCGAAATCCATTAACAAATGGTGATATCATCATGCCCACTCTTGTATCTTTATACCTCAGTAAGGCTGGTTGAACAGATGATATTCCTTGATTTTTAAGTAATTGTAGTGCTTGTATATTTGCAGTTAACGCCCTAACATGGCCCATTTTTATTGCATATTCTACACCTTCCGTTTGAAAGTGTCCAACAACATTTGGTATATGGCTTTGCTCACTATATAAAGAAATCTTTCTTCCTTCATCTGATATTTCAACTAAACAACCTGTCTTTACATTTTCCAAAACTACATCAATATCGGGCCTCCAAAGCGAACCATTAGGATAATGATTCCAATTAGCTGGGGAATAATCCTCTGTTTCTGAAACTCCACTTAAAAAACTCCGAAACTGTTCTTCAAAAAACCTATTTCTTGCTAAAAACTCTGGGCTTTGAACTTTTGATACCCTACCTCCCAATCGAATATTTTGTGATTTTCCTTCAGCTTGAACCATAATAAAAAAACCCGCACATTTGTGCGGGTAGTAATTTTCAATTTTTGCCTTTATCTCAATCTACCCACACAGGCGTATCTCCTAATAAGGAGACCTGGAAGGATAATGTGTTGAAATAAAGCTAACATATTTTTATTATACCACAAAATTACTTATTAAATCTCCGATATTTTATAACCCTGATTAGATAATTCAGAAATCAAGAAATTATTACCAATAACAATAAATTGAGGTCCGTTTTTTCGATATCTTGCTATACAATCCTCCATTAAAAAAACCCTTTCGTGAGCGATTCTTTGAATTGCATATACTGTCCGCCATAAATCATCCTTTTGTAAAGGAAGTTGGAAAATTGTTACTCCGTCAGGTTTTAGCACTCTCCTTGCTTCAATAAGAAATCTTTGATAATAATGTGTTCCATCTTGTCCTCCATCTAGCGCTACCGTAGGATGTATTCCTCCCGCGTTGACAATTCCAACTCTGTTTGATGTAGAAAAAGGTGGATTTGAAAAAACAATATCTTGACGATGAGCTATTCCAAAAATATCTTTTAAACCGTCCCTTTTCAAAAAGTTAATTGATGTTGGGTCAACATTATTTAAAGATGCATTTAATTCTGCTACGGTTAAAGCGTCACCAGAAATATCTGTTGCGGTAATCATTAAACTTTGTTCTGGTACCAAGACTCTCAATACAACTGGAAAAACACCAGTACCAGTACCTATTTCTAAAATATTTAATGTCGCATCTCTAACAATTCTATCTGCGCAACAAGCTATCGCAACTGACAAATCAAATGTCTTTTTTGCTGGAAGTAAAGTAGTCTGAGTATAAGAAACAAAAGATAAACCGTCCATTACTCTTACAACAATATCGGGTTGTCGACCTCCAACGTGAAAAAGACTTCTAACATATGCATCTGAGTAATTTCCAATCTCATGCCTTCTGATATCATTTAACGATCCGTATACGTCCCCTTTATAATGTATTTGTATTCTTTTTTCCATAAAAAAACCCGCTTATTACGGGTGGTTGAAATTGCTAAATTAGTTTGCTTAGTTCAACTCACCCTCTCACCAATGACTCCAAAAAGGAGCCTTAAGAGAATAATGTGTTGAAATAAAGCTAACATATTTATATTATAGCACATTTTTTCCTCCTTGTTAGGGCTAATAAAAAATAGTATTATATGGTGTATGAAAAAATATAATATTATTGATGTTTTGAGTCATATTGGTAAAGAAATTGAACTTTACGGATGGGTTGATACAGTGCGCGATCATAGGAAAATTGTATTTGTTGATTTGCGCGACAGAACCGGAATTGTCCAAGTAGTGGGAGGAGAAGATTTTAAAACACTTTCTTGTGAAGATGTCGTTTATATTAAAGGACTGGTAAAAAAAAGACCAGACAAATTAGTAAATCCAAAACTAGCAACAGGAACAGTTGAAGTTGAAACAAAATCGTTAAAGATTATCACCAAAGCACAACCTCTTCCCATTCCTATTTCCTCAAACGGATATGATGTTAACGAAGAAAGTAGACTAAAATATCGTTATCTTGATATTCGAAGGCCACGAATGCTTCGTAATCTTATTCTCAAATCACAATCTACTCTTTTCATTAGAAATTATTTATCAAAATTAGATTTTATTGAAGTTGAAACACCAATTCTAACAAAAACAACACCCGAAGGAGCTCGCGATTTCTTAGTACCTTCCCGACTTCAAAAAGGTAATTTTTATGCACTTCCCCAATCTCCCCAACAGTATAAACAACTATTAATGGTTGGGGGAATTGAACGGTATTTCCAATTTGCCCGTTGTTTCCGCGATGAAGACCCACGCAAAGATCGTGCATATGGAGAATTTACTCAATTGGATTTGGAGATGAGTTTTATAGAGCAAAATGATATTCTCACTCTCATTGAAAATATGTTTACGAAACTTGTTGCCATTCTTTTTCCCGAAAAATTTATTTCCCAATCCCCATGGCCCAGATTATCTCATAGTGACACGAAAAAAAAGTATGGAACAGACAAACCAGATCTCCGAAAAGATAAAAATAACCCAAACGAGCTCGCATTTTCCTGGACTATTGACTTTCCTCTTTTTACCGAACAATCTGATGAAGATTTTTTTCATGGTTCCGGAAAAGCAAAGTTTGCCCCATCTCACCATATGTTTACTGCTCCTCACCCGGATGACATTCCCCTTCTTAACACTGACCCACTTAAAGTAAGAGGACTACAACATGATCTAGTTCTTAATGGATTTGAGGTTGGCGGAGGAAGCATCAGAATTCATCAATCAAAAGTACAAAATAAAGTATTTGATCTGATCGGATTTACTGCAGAACAAAAAAAGCAATTCGATCATATGTTGGAAGCATTCAGTTATGGAGTTCCCCCCCACGGCGGGATTGCTCCAGGAATTGATCGATTCCTAATGGTTGCACTCGGCGAGCCATCAATTCGTGAAGTAATTGCATTTCCTGCATCCTCCGGAGGAAAAATATCCGTAATGGATGCGCCAACCCCTGCAACTAACGAACAATTAAATGAATTAGGTATACGAGTTATTGTATAGAAATTGAATCAGTATAAACAACCCACGAGCTTACGCTCGGGGTTTTGGGGAGAGGTCAAGCAGAGCTTGTCCAGAATCCT
>PFLI01000004.1 GCA_002785065.1 Candidatus Roizmanbacteria bacterium CG_4_10_14_0_8_um_filter_33_9 | reverse complement strand
CTATCAAAAATGTTTCTAACTGGTTAGAATTAGATAGGCGTGAGTCGGTCATAGTAATATTCATCCTATGATTTTAAACTCACGCTCTATTTTTCATGCTCATTTTGCATTAGACAAGACTACAAGTTGACATATTTATTTTTTAGTTCTACACTATTTAAATAGTTTATTCTTGACTTCGCTCGAACAATAATATAATTATCCTTCGAGCGACTCCGATGTAATATCGGAAGAGTCGAGAAGAATGAATTTTATTATTTAATTTTCCTAAATTTTTATGAATGCATCAGCCTCAATCCTTCCCACCATTAAAAAAGCGGTCTTGACTGGACTAGTCTTCCTCTTTCCTCTTTTTTTTCTTCCTTTTACGCAAGAATATTTTATTACTTCTAAATTGTATTTAATGGGATTTGGATCATTACTACTTCTTACTCTCTCAACATGCGAACTTATCCTTTCTAAAAAATTAGTATGGCAAAAAAAACAATTTGATGATATGGTCATTTTATTTGTATCAGCGATTGCAATTTCAACTCTTATCGCGTCCCCAAACAAAATTCAAGCGCTTCTCAACCCTACGTTTGGTTTTGTCTCCCTTTTTTCTCTTACAGTTCTCTATTTTTATCTTTCCCGTCATACAATCTCAACAATTGTCATGAATATTTCATCTATTATTCTTTCTGTTGTTAGTATCATATTCTTCTTTCAACCCTTTGCAAAAACAACACTTCCTCCAGTACTCCAATTTTTGAAAAATCCCTTTTTCTCCCCTACAGGAAACATGTTTGATACTATTCTTTTTCTTGGATTTATATGCATATTCGCATATTCGACAATTATGAAAGAAAGAAAGAATCTCACTTCATCCACACTTTCTGTTGGATCACTCGTATTAGGTCTTGTTGCAATTTCACTTCTTCTCTATCAATTGGTTAAAGCCTCTTTCTTTACATCTCTTACCCCTCTTTCACAATCATGGTATGGGGCTGTTGAGGTATTAAAACAACCCATTTCAGCTCTGTTTGGAATTGGTATTGATAATTATTCAGCTATGTTTACCCGTGTAAAAGATTATGTATACAATCAGTCTACTTTCTGGCAGATTAGTTCATTTACGGTTTCCCGCTCTGCTTTTTTACATATTCTTACTGAAGCAGGTCTATTTGGGATTGTTGGTTTTGTACTTCTTCTCCTCTCTCTTTTTAAATCAGTTACCAAACACGCTCACGAAACAAATAGCAAATTGATAGTTGGATACCTTATCCTATTTGCCTTGGTATTTCCTCCCTCGTTTATGCTTTTTTTTCTTATATTCGTTGTTTTAGGAAGTGTAGCTTCACACGAAAACACTCATGCTCCGTCTCATCTTGATCTCTCTTCCCTACTTCCTCTGTATGTTGGCGCAATTGTTCTCTCATTTGGTTTTGTTATCGGATCAGGATATTTGCTCGGCCGATCATATGCTGCTGAAATTTCTTTTAAAAAATCCGTGGATGCTATTGCAAAAAATAACGTAAAAGAAGTATATGATAATATGCGTCAAGCAATTATTTTAAATCCAAATATTGAAAAATTTAGATCAAATTTTGCAGACGTGAACTTACTTATTGCAAATAACATTGCTTCAAAAGCAACACCAACTGAAAAAAATCCAAAACCACCAGCTCTCACCGAACAAGAACGCCAGACAGTCAGCCAAGCAATACAAGCTGCAATTGAAGAAAGTAAAGCCCCTGTTGCTTTAAACGGACAAAAGGCAGAAAACTGGGTAACACTTGCACGAATTTATAGAAATATTCTTGGTGTTGCACAAGGGGCTGATTCATGGACTGTTTCCTCATACCAGAGAGCAATTGTCCTTGATCCGCAAAATCCATCATATCGCATTGATTTAGGAGGAGTGTTGTATGGACTTAAAAATTATGAAGAAGCTCTTAAACTATTTGAACAAGCAGTAAGTATTAAACCAGATCTTGCAAATGCACACTATAATCTCGCATGGAGCTCATACCAAAAACAAGATTACCAAAGAGCAGCTGCAGAAATGCAAAATGTAATTTCTTTGCTTGACCCAAAAAAACAAGATGCTGATTATAAAAAAGCACAACAAGATCTTGCTGAATTTAAAAAGATGATTCCTGCAGCAGAAAACCAGGCTACTCAAGAAGCAGTACAAACACCAAATGAATTAACTATTCCAACACCGGCGCAGGAAATTAGTCCAAAAATTGAACTTCCCAATACAGCAAGTCCAGAAGCAAGGTAAAAAATGAAAATCAACTGTTGAATTGACGTCATTCTGGTAAGTCCCGCTTAGTGGGGCGCATTCATCCTGAGCTTTGTCGAAGGATTCAGAATCCATAGATCATGGACGCGCTTCGCTTGCCAGGATGACATTAGACTGTGCCAGAATGATGGTGGATAACGATTTGATTTTTGACATTTGCCTCGCCCATCGAAGCCTTTAGGCAAAGTTGGGATATTTTAACATTTCAAGTATAATGATCATATGTACTTAATTGAAGTAAAAGACGTATCTAAAATATTCCGTCTGTACAAAAAAGCGCCAGGTCTTATTGGTGCTATTCGCTCTGTGTTTTCCCGAAAATATACCGACTTTCACGCGATTTCACACATCTCACTTCATATAGAAGAAGGAGAACTTGTTGGATTTATTGGACCAAATGGGGCTGGAAAAACAACAACATTAAAAATCCTTTCCGGACTTTTGTATCCCTCAACCGGGTCAATTCAAGTCGGCGGATATACCCCTTTTGAAAGAAAACCTGATTTTCTTAAAAAAATATCTCTTGTCATGGGACAAAAAAACCAGCTTTGGTGGGATCTTCCCCCTATGGAATCGTTTCTCTTAAACAAAGAAATATATCAAATACCGAAAAAAGAATTTGAAGATACATTACGTGAGCTTACTGATTTATTAGATGTAAAAGAAATCCTTAATATTCAAGTTCGCAATCTTTCACTTGGGGAGCGGATGAAATGTGAACTTATTGCACAATTACTTCATAACCCGCGAATTCTTTTTTTGGATGAACCAACAATTGGACTCGATGTCATTATGCAAAAAAAACTCAGAGAATTTATAAGGGAATACAACAAAAAATACAATGCCACCATTATTCTAACAAGTCATTATATGGATGATGTAAAAGAACTGTGCAAACGAGTTATTGTGATTGACCATGGTCAACTTCTCTTTGATGGTGCTCTTTCTGAAGTAATAAAAAAATATTCACAAAAAAAACTTCTCTCAATTACGTTTTCTCGCCCCTACCCTTTAAATGAACTAAAAAAATGGGGTGAAATCATTTTTCATACAGATCAACAAGTTAATCTTGAAGTGGAGCGGGATAAATCAAATATAGTAGCAGCACAACTACTCAAAGAGTACGATATTGTCGATCTTAATATCGAAGAACCTCCTATTGAGGAAATCATACGTTCGTTATTTTCAGAAAAAAAGAGTATATGATTCTGAATTACCAGACTTGGATACACGTCATTCTGGTAAGCAATTGAGCGCATTCATCCTGAGCTTTGTCGAAGGATCCAGGATCTATTAAATGGATTCTGGATCCTTCAATTTTGTTCAGGATAAACAATCGCGTATGGTGCCAGAATGACGTATTACTCATAATAACAACATTTAGTTAACAATATGAGATTGTTTAGAATTGTTTCACTTCACCTTCAAAATATTTTTCATCACCGTCTCCGTTCATTCGTATGGTTTTTGATTCCTCTTATGAATAATTTGACTGTTATTCTTTTTTGGTCTGGTGCCATAAAAAACACGAGTCAAAATGCAGCATGGACAATGAGTACTATTACCACTTATTACTTTCTTCTCACTATAATAAATTCTATGCTGAACTCCTATATCCAGGAAGATGTTGCGGAATTTGATATCAAACAAGGTGATTTGGTTCGATATCTTACCCGTCCATTCCCATATTATTGGATTAAGTTTATTGAAGAGATTCCCTATCGAATATTGCAAGGATCGTATGGAATTATTCTTATTATCATATTCTCATTCTTCTATAAAAACTATATCATAATAAGCAATAAACCTATCATAATATTGCTAAGCATTCCTATAATGATTCTTGCTTTATTTTTATCATTTACGTTAAAAATGAACCTTGGACTGAGTGCTTTTTGGTTTAAAGACAGTAGGAGTTTTTTTGAGTTGGTAACCATCATTATTATTATATTTTCAGGAGGAGTAATGCCATTATTTCTTCTTCCACAAGGACTCCAAACAATCTCCTCAATTCTTCCCTTTGCATATACGGCATACTTTCCCATCTTATCTCTTCAAGGAAATCTTTCATATATTCAGTTAATTCGTGTTATTGGAATACAATGTCTATGGTTAGCTGTATTTATTGCAATAAACCGAATCATGTGGAAATACGGCATTAAACAGTTTACCTCATTTGGCCAATGATGTTAATAAAACCTGAAAATCATCGTCATTCTGGGGAGGAGTGTAACGACGACTCCAGAATCAAGATTCTGGATCCTTCAATTTTGTTCAGGATAAACAATCGCGTGTGGTGCCAGAATGACGGCAAACAAGGCCAGGATAACGGACAAAAACACAACTTATTAAAACAATTCTTCAATCAATATCGAAGATATTTTAGTCTCTATAAAGAACTCCTTCGATTTAGTTTTCAAAATTTTATAGTCTACCGTGCTCATTTTATCAATAGTGTTTTTGCAACAGTTGGATGGGGAGCATTTCAATTTATCTGGATCGAACTACTTACTTTCCGTACTCGTTCTGCATTTGGTTGGAGTAAGAATGAACTGGTTGTTTTAGCCATCTCTTATACTATTATGATGGGAATTCTCCATTTTTTCTTTTCTCACAATATGAGTCGACTATCACGAATTATTGATAAAGGAGAACTTGATTTTTTACTTCTAAAACCAGTCGACTCACAGTTTTTAGTATCATTCTATATTCAAAATTATCCCAATCTTGTGCGCGTTATTCTCGGTATTACGTTATTGTTTGTTTATTTACATATTACACATCTTACATTTACGTTAATTGGCTGGATTGGGTTTATTTGTTTTATTTTCTTTGGAGTTACCCTGCTATATTCTCTTTGGATGTTTTACTGCACCTTTCTCATCTGGTTTCCTCGACTTACCAATATTATTGATTTTCTGTTTACTATAGATGGTATGGCCCGTTATCCATCTGAAATGATAAAAAAACTAAATCCAATAATTCTTTTTTTTATTCTCCCGTTTACCTTATCAGTTGCCACTCCCGTAAAAGTATTAGTTCGGGGATCTTTTGATGGAGATATTATTTACCTAATAATTATTTCGGTTGGGATGTCTGTTGTATCTCGCTTATTTTGGCTGTATGCTTTACGCCATTATACATCAGCGAGTAGTTAATAAAGTATTTTTTTATCCTCTTATGCCAGTCGCTATTCGCTAATCACTAATGATGATTATCTTAAAAACTCCTGCGGGTTAAGAAGAGACCCTCCAGATCTGACTTCAAAATGAAGATGGGTACCGGTGGATCGACCTGTCGATCCCATTGTCCCAATCTGCTGACCTTGAGATACTGCTTGACCAGCTGAAACATTAATTGCAGATAAATGACCATATAATGTTAAATATCCGTTTGCATGATCTATTACAATATGACATCCATATCCCCAGTTAAGACATCCCGCAAATGTAACTGTCCCGGTATCTGAAGCAAGAACAGGGGGAAGCGCATTATTTGCGATATCAAGCGCCATATGATACCAGGTAGGATATTGAGTAATTATCCCGGACGTAGGCCATATAAATGAAGATGATCCATGCACACCTGCTTGTATCGCTGCGTATTTTGGCTCCATTGCAAAATACCTCGGCTGCTCTTCTTCTATCACGCCATCTGGAACATACAAAGTCTGCCCTACTCGAAGGGCAAATGTATCAATATCAGCAAAATCGTTAAAAATAAAATTGACTATGTTTTGCGCATTTGTTTTATACTTTTTTGCTATTGAGTATATTGTTTCTCCTGATACAACTTTGTGTACTACTCCCGTTACCGGGGGAATTTTGAGTGATTGTCCTGGCATAATAGTATCGATTTTTAAGTCATTTGCCCATTTTATCGTATCAACTGAAATGCCATATCGTTTTCCAATTGAAGCAAGTGTATCTCCTGAGGCTACTTTATGCTCGATAACTCTATCGCGGGGTTTTATTGAAATAGTTGTAGAAAGACCGCTTTCATAGGGATTATACGAAACAACAGAGGCTTGACTAAACTGAGGTTTATATTCTGACTCAAAGAATCCAAGAAACGGATTATTTTCCACAATAATAGGTCCACCAACAACAGCAGCACCTACTAAAATAAGAAAAGATGTATTTAAAAAAGATGAGGAATATTTTCCCCGTTTCACAATTAAAAACGCAACAATAACATCTTTTAATCCTTCAAACGACCTTCCTAATGAAATAAGACGAGCTATGGTATAGTTGCGAAAAAAAACAATAAATTCAATCACTTCTTGCATACCGGTATTATACCATTTTCTTCATCCCTTCTTGAATTCTCCGGATGGCAACTCCAAACGCAGCCTGTTTTAAGTCAAGATTCGTTTTTATCTGACCGCCAATCGCCAATCGCTGATCTCTAATCGCTCCTTTCCATATTTCTTCAAATGCATTCTTCATTAATTGTTCAAGTTTTTTATTCACCTTATCTTCAGACCATGATACATTATGTATATTTTGATACCATTCAAGATATGATACGGTAACTCCTCCGCTATTTGCCAATACGTCCGGAACAATAATTACTCCTTTTTTGGTGAGATATTCATATGCTTCCTCTGTAATAGGTCCATTTGCCATCTCGATAATGATTTTTGCTTTAATATTGCGCATATTATCCTCATTTATGACGTTTTCCAAAGCAGCAGGTACCAGTATGTCAACTGGAAGTTCGAGCAACTCTTCATTGGTGATAAGCTTTCCTCCTTGTGTATCGCACACACCACCCGAACAATAACATCCGGCAAGCGATCCTCTTTCTTTCTTACATTTCATCACCATTTCAATATCTAGTTCATTACTATATTTGACATTTGACATTTGAGCTTTGTCATTTTTCACTATCCCCCCTTTACTATCCGATACTGCCATTATTTTAAATCCCTCTTCTTGAGCAATTTTTGCAAAATAATATCCCACATTCCCAAAACCTTGAACAGTGATAGACATCTTATTAATAAGTGAAGACGCCTGTTTTTGAGTCAATCGGTTGGGGGTGAACCCTTTAGGGTGAACTTCCTTCAGGGTGAACCCTTCAGGGTGAACTTCCTTCAGGGTGAACCCTTCAGGGTGAACTTCCTTCAGGGTGAACCCTTTAGAGGATGAACCGGACTCAAAAACATGGTGTCGAACATCATTTAATCTCTGAAGTAATGCTTTCAAAATCATAACTCCTCCTCTTCCCGTTGCCTCAGTTCTCCCCAATGTCCCACCTTTTCCAACCGGCTTCCCCGTAAATGTCGCCAATATTTCATTCTTTTTGAGATTTGCTTGCCCCGCGACTTGTCCCTCGTAGCTCGTTGTGCGAAGTGGGAAGCCTTGGCGAAGTGGGGACATTTTGACATTCTTTTTGTATTCTTCCATCATCCAATTCATTATGGTTGGATTGGTGTTAACATCAGGAGCAGGAACATCTATATATGGACCAATAATAGGTGAGATATATTTTGCATACGTCCGCGAAACTCGTTCTAATTCGTTTAGTGAAAGCTTTTTAGGATCAAGAATAACCCCTCCTTTTCCTCCTCCATACGGAATTCCCGCTACGGCACATTTTATGCTCATCAAGGTTGCAAGAGCCTGAACTTCATCGCGAGTTGTATCCGGATGAAATCGTATACCGCCCTTATAAGGCCCCAACGCTCTATTGTGTTGAATTCGATAGCCAGTAAATAATCGTGTTTCTCCATCATCCATGACAATAGGAAAATGGAATTCGTGAATTTGTTCTGGTTCAACAAGTTGTTTAATTGTCTCAGGAGATAATTGTAATCCTTCTCCTGTTTTTTTAATGATATTTTGTGCTGTTTCCAGCATCTTTTGTCCTTGATTATTCATAGAATGAAAAATAAATTATAATCGATATAAATATATTGTTCTCATTAATAATTCGTCATTCTGGCACCATACGCGATTGTTTATCCTGAACAAAATTGAAGGATCCAGAATCTGATTCTGGAGTCATCACTACGTTCTTCCCCAGAATGACGCATCCTTATTTTTATAACTCCCATCACTACCTTTCTAACCACCTCTCCACATCTAATGCTGCGCCAACGCCCATACCTGATGCTGTTGAGGCTTGCCTATAAACATGATCCACACAATCTCCTGCTGCAAAAATCCCTTCGATGTTAGTTGATGAATTAAAATGTTTATCTGTACTTTTTAAATGGTTAATTTTTTCTTTTGACAACACTATTCTACCTTTCAAAACAGCCTCAGCAAGTTGATTAAATGTTAAAATATATCCCTTTTCATCCATTTCAACCTTCCCTTTAAATAGCTCTGTGTCTGGCCGATGTCCAATTGCAACAAAAATACCATCTATTAATAAAGTTCGATAGGTGGCAACACTATCTGTCGAACTCTTTAATTTAATACCCTCTACCTTTTTTTCTCCCATAATTTCAACCACTTGTGAATTCCACACCACTTCAATCTTCGGATGGTTTAATACCCGTTCAGTCATAATTTTGGAAGCGCGAAAACTGTCTCTACGATGAATAATATATACTTTTTTAGCAAATTTGGTAAGTGTCAGTGCTTCTTCAAGAGCGGTGTCCCCTCCTCCCACAATTACTACAGTTTTTTCTCTGAAAAAAAATCCATCACACGTTGCGCAGGCAGATACTCCTTTTCCCCGCAATTTCTCTTCCCCTGGAACTCCTAACCAAAGTGCTTTTGCACCAGTTGCAATAATGACTGATTTTGTTTTTAATACATTCACTGATTTATTCGATTCACTAAATTTAACTGACGTAACATTTTCATCTTTTATGATAGCTCCAAATTTTATTGCCTGATTTCTCATTTTTTCAATAAGTTCTGCTCCCAGTATTGATTCATAGCCGGGAAAAT
The DNA here is from genome assembly GCA_002785065.1 of Candidatus Roizmanbacteria bacterium CG_4_10_14_0_8_um_filter_33_9. Lineage (GTDB taxonomy): Bacteria > Patescibacteriota > Microgenomatia > UBA1406 > GWC2-37-13 > UM-FILTER-33-9. The sequence continues at coordinate 2,618 of PFLI01000004.1, read as the reverse complement.
TTTCAACCTCTGAAGTAAGCGTAAGCTGACCGCCTGGCGGTGAACCGGCAAAAACAAGAGGTTTTAATCCCGCTCGGGCTAAATAAATAGCTGCAGAAAGACCTGCAGGCCCACCTCCAATAATGATAACGTTTTCCATATTAAATTTTTTACTTTGTCTTCTTATTGTCATCCCGAATTTATTTCGGGATCTTATCAAGATGCTGAAATTAGTTCAGCATGACAATAAAATAAATAGATTATTAAATTCAAAATTTATAAATTAATCGCCCGTTCAATCATTTGCCCGACTTTACTAATATTTTCCTGTGGCAAAAACTCACAAATATTGGAAACCACAATTTCTTTAGATAACCCATCAATCGCTTTTTTTACTGCGCTTATTTGCTGCAATATTTCACTACAGTCTCTTTTATTATCAACCATCTTTTCTATCCCATGCAACTGACCAACAATCCTGTTTATGCGCATTTTAACATCTTTCATATTTATTTGTCTATAACTTGTAACATTTTTCTCATTTTTGAGATTTAGTATTTAGAGTTTAGGGTTTATCTTATATACTCCATAGGAGTATAGAGTATATAATACCAATATAACATAACCTTGTCAATACCATTTATTAGAAAATTGCTTGAGAAGTAAAAAAACAATACTACCTCAATACCACCACTGAAGAGAAGATGAAATGAAATACACGCTTACAGTGCGCTCCATCAACTTGTCCTCGAAGCTCCAAGACATTTCCAATAGGCGCATCGAACAGGGAAGTCTTTGTGGATGTGATTTATAAACGCCATTTTCTACTCCACCATAAAATAGATTTTAAAAATGCCCAGGTACACAGTCTGGATGGTAATTACAACTCATCTAAGAAATCACACCCATCAAACAGTGACAAAAATTGTTATTTACACTCAAAAACAATATAATATCTTATACTCACTTCTGCACAGACTTGGTTTTACCTACAAGAAAACTAGAAGTCATTTCATAGCACATGAATACAGCTTGTCATTGCGAGCTAATTTACTTATTATAGCGAAGCAATCCCGTTAATTTAAGAGATTGCCCACATCGCGGAATTTATACCGATGAATATCGGAACTCCTCGCAATGACATAACAGAAGGTATCGAAATAACTTGTAAAAACCAAAATTTTCGTTTAATAGACCCATTAAATAACACTTAAACTCAGTCTAACCCGCCTTCGCGAAAAACTCCTCCGCGGCGTAAGCCCCGTGGGATGGGAAGCGACGAAACGTTTTGAAAGATTCCACGAGCGTAAAAACTCATGGGAATTTTAATTGCAGGTTGAATAAACAACGGTAAGCTTCGGTCTTTTTGTAACGTCAACTGTATATCTTGACGAATAATATGATGTGCTATGCAAATCAGTTTCCCAGATTAACAATCCATAATTCGTATTTTGATTAGATACCCATGATTGGACAAAATCAGTCACATCAATCGTGTTTGCCCCCCAATTGATGAGTTTTGATTTAACCGGACTAAGATAATCAACTCCTTCTTCATCTGCTCCTGGAGTTGACCATAATTGGGTTGACGAAGCATTTATCCAGCTTGCTGTAGATTGATTAAATGGTTTATTAAGTTTAGCTATTTTTTGTGTAGGTTTTTCAGTTTGACCGTCCCAACTTGCCAAGGTGAAAGTAAGATTGGCACTTTTTATCTTACCGTTTAGCGGTATAGATGATAAGTTAAATTTTAATAATGTTCTATATTTAGGATAGTAGCCGGACGTTTTAATATACGGAGCGTTCCAAGATTGATTGTCTTCTGGTTTGTTTACAGGAGGAGTGACATTGGGTATAAAAAAATATGTGTCACTCGTCCCGGTAAAATTATTTTGTCCCTGTTGAAAAATCGTTGTTAAATCAAAGTTTGCCGTACACGTTGGTGTAGGAATTGGAGTTATTGTGTTTGTTATTGTCGGAATCAAGGTTGGAGTGAGTGGATTAGTGATCGTTGGAATTGGAGTTGAACTTGGAGTTATTGTTTGAGTTCCTACCTGTACTTCAAATTTATCCGAATACGTTTTCCTTCCAAATTGATCTGTGATTTTGAATCTTAATATGTGTTTACCCACGGCTTCATAACTAGTATCCCACTGATATGTAACAGAACCACTTTTGACACTTTTATATGACCAATAATTTTTTCTTATCCCATCAATAAATAGCTCTACGAGATTTACATCGTAGTTGTCGTCGTTGAAATTCATATTTAATGATACAAGTCCTGAAAAAATTGTCTTATAGAAATCTGGATTATTGTATGATATTACCGGTCTTGCGTTTGGATAAGAAGGAGAAATGCGAATTTGTTGCGTAATTTCTCGTACTAAAACGCCGTTTAAAATCGCTCTAATATATAGATTGTATAAAAACGATCTTTTATATTTTGTCCAATCAATATTTGCCGACCAAATGTTATTGTCTTGAGTCATGTTGTAATAAATTCCTGTGTTACCAATTTTGTATTGTACTTGTGTAATGTTGGTTTTCCCCAGATATTTAAGTGAGATTGGTTCATTCGTAAGTATCATTCCTAAATTCGTTTGTGAATCATAACGCGTCGGACTGACAATAACCAT
>PFLI01000071.1 GCA_002785065.1 Candidatus Roizmanbacteria bacterium CG_4_10_14_0_8_um_filter_33_9 | reverse complement strand
GTTAATAGATTCGACTTTTAGTTCTTTTGTTACAACTATGGAGATAACCATCATAGATAGTTTATAGTTTCTTAATTTATTTTTCAATACATACAGTTCTGATGCCTGTGTAAGATGAAACAGTTTTCTTTTGTTAACAGCCTCATATGGCTTACCTTTTTCAATACCGGTTCGGGTTTTTACTTCTATAAAATAAATAATTTCATTTTTTTTGGCTATAATATCAATTTCAGCAAAACGGGTATGAAAGTTACATTCAAGAATACTATATTTTTGTTCAAGAAGAAATTGAACTGCTATTTCTTCACCTTTTTTACCTACCTGCATGGTTTGAAACGTCATTTTTTGGCGTAAAGTTTTCTTTTGAGTTCAGCTTCGGTTAAATTTCGTGCAAAAAAAAGTTTTGCTTTGGTATAATTGCTTTTTTTATCAACTTTAATAGATGCTATATGGGGAGATGAAAGGGGAATAATTCTTTCAACTCCGATTCCTATCTTAGAAACCTTACGTAATGTGATCATTCTATTTTGATCAGTATTTCCTTTGATATTAATCAAAATACCTTTAAAAAGCTGTTGTCGAACCCTATCGCCTTCTTTAATTTTGTATGAAAGAGATAGAGTATCTCCCACATTCAAAACAGTATCTTTATATGAAATAGAGTTAGCCATAATTATATATTTTTAAAGTATATCATCAACAAGATTATTTTACAAGAGATTGATGCTTATTTCATTGCTTCCATAAATGCAAGAAAAATGGGATGAGGATGCAGAGGGCTGCTTTTATACTCAGGATGACCCTGTGTACCAATATAAAAAGGATGTATTGTTGTAGGTAATTCAATTATTTCAACTAAGCTCTCTTGCTGAGATCGTGCACTTATAATAAACCCTGATTTTTCAAAGTCTTTTATATATTTTTTGTTAAATTCCCATCTATGTCGATGTCTTTCACTGGTAAGAGCTGATTTTTTGTCTATAAAACCACCATATGTGTTATAAATTGAAAATGCCAATGTTCCTTCTTTTACAATTGCATTCCACGCTCCGAGTCTCATTGTCCCTCCATAAGCTCTATTTTTTATATTTTTTTCCTGATCAGGAATAAGATGAATAACTGGGTAAGGCGTTTTTTCATTGTTTTCTGTAGTGTTTGCATTTTCCCATCCTAAAACATTGCGTGCATATGCAACAACGGCAAGCTGCATGCCATAACATAAACCAAGATACGGTATCTTTTTTTCTCTTGCATAGTTTGCTGCCTGGATCATTCCTTCAGCTCCACGCTTTCCCCAGCCAATAGGAACAATTATTCCGTCGGGATTTCCAATCAATTCAGAAATAATTCCTTTATTGGCTGAATGAGCTTCTATTTGTTCTGCATCTATCCATTTTGTTTTTACCGAAAGTCCTACTTTCCAAGAAGCATGGTTAATGGCATCAAATAATGCCGCATACGAATCTCTCAGTTGATAGCTTCCTGTTCCAAAGTATTTTCCGACAATAGCAATTTCTACTTCTTTATTCTTATCTTTTTTAATAGCATGGACAAGATCTGAAATTGGCTGCAGTTGAGGAGTCTTTTGAGGAAGATTCAGTTTATTAAGGATTTTTTGATCAAAATTTTGTTTATGCAAAATCAGAGGAACTTCATACACAGAAGAAAGGTCTGGATTTGAAATAATATCCTCAGCATGCATATTACAGAAAAGCGCAAACCTGTCTCTTCTTCTCTGGTCAATGTATTTTTCGGAACGAGCAACAATAAAATCCGGTTGGATTCCCATTGAGTTTAATGTCCGCACGGAAAGCTGAGTGGGCTTGGTTTTAGGTTCTCCTAAATGTGAAGGAGTAGGAACATAACTTACGTGAATATGAATAACATCATTTGGTTTTTTAAGAGTCAATATACGGGATGCTTCGTAATAAAACACATTCTGATATTCCCCTGCGGTACCCCCAAGTTCTACAATAACGATATCTGCTTTATTTTTATGTGCAACAAGATGGATCCTGTCAATAATCTCATTAGTAATATGGGGAATTGCTTCAACATCTTCTCCTTTATATTCAAAACGTCGTTCTTTATCAATTACTGTTTGATATATCCTACCCATGGTAACAAAATTTGACGATCCCATGTTAAATCCAAGGAATTTTTCATAGGTGCCAATATCCATATCAGCTTCTGTCCCGTCTTCACACAAAAAAGGATCCCCGTGTTCTATAGGATTTATCGTGCCAGCATCAAGATTAAGATAATTTTCGAACTTTAAGGGCACCACTTTGTAACCTGCACATTGAAGCAGATACGCAATTGATGCAGAGGTAATACCTTTTCCAATACCGGAAATTACACCTCCGGAAACGAAAATATATTTTAAATTAATCATTTTTTGCTTATAATGTTAAACTATTTTCATTGTTATTGCCTGAACTGTTCACCGTGAACGAGAATCTAGACTGGGTTCCCGGCCTTCCTGTCTTTCGACAAGGTGGGCAACGAGGATGACACCTTCATTTCTTTACTTTTTTCCTCTGAATTACTTATAAGATCTTTAATCGTCCAGGAACAAAAGTTGCACTTTGGATAGTTGCTGCATCCATAAAATCGTTTTTTTGATTTTGAATATTTTATCACAATATTACCCTTGCATTGAGGA
>PFLI01000024.1:6459-12075 GCA_002785065.1 Candidatus Roizmanbacteria bacterium CG_4_10_14_0_8_um_filter_33_9 | reverse complement strand
GTTCCTTTTACCTGGGGAGAAGAGGAAGTATTTATACATGAAAAACGTTAAGGATAATTGTTCTACATTATATCCACCGCCTCAGGCGGTGACTATGGTAAAGGTTTAACCGTATCATTTACAATAAAAATAGCTTCAGCCTGAAAGGCGCTCAGAACTGAAGCTATGAAAAAACAGTATAAACGGTTATCCCATACCGTATGGTTATGTACATATCATATCGTATTCTGTCCGAAATATCGATTCCATGTTTTGGAAGGAAAATGAGGGTTGAAAAATCGAATATAGCAGATTCATTGGCAATTGCCGCGGTTTTGGTTAGAGTGAAAGAGATGAGCAACAACTGCTTGCTATCATTGAAGATATTGGCTTTGCCCGCTTTCAAGACAGAGATCCAACAACAAAAGAACTAAATAGTACTCACATATCTCTTGAGGATGATGTATATGCATCAATGCTTACCAGTATAAAATGGAAGAAGGGGAAAGGAGGAAAATAAAAAATGGTAGAATTTTTACCTAACTCATCCTAATTAACACAGCGCCGATTGTTGCTAATATCACAGCAATTATTTTAGTAATAAAATTACTACGTTCTTTGAGGAAAATATGTTCACCTATTAATGTAATAACAAGAAAACTTTCAATTATTACCAGTACTTTACTTGCTTCTCCAAGAGATAACCCTTGATTCATTGCTAAGTTTGCCAGTCCTCCAAGCGCACATCCAAAAAATACCATTTTAAAGTTGCTTTTTGCAAGTGTTTTAATTCTTCTGATTGAATTTGGCATAATGAATACATTCAAAATCATAGGGATAAAGAAAATAAAAAATGTTAGTGTTTGGGAATTAAATGAAGTGAAGAGAAATTTATATAAAATAATTACAATTGCATAAAAAATTGTTGCCCCAAAAGCATACATGACTCCTTTAATATCTTTTGGTTTGGATAGTTTTTTCATGATAATAATTCCCGATATTACCGTAAGTAATGTTCCTATAATTTTGAACATATGGGATGATTCATGAAGAATGATAATTCCCAATATCATCACCCACACAAGCCTGAATTTGGTAATTGATCCGCTTATCGAGGGTGAAAGATATTTTGAGGAGACGAAATTAAGTAAATTTTGAATAACAATAAGTATTCCAACAAAAAGCATTATGAGCCAAGATAGCATATCAGTGCCTATTGTTGGTTGAAGCAACATAAAGGGTAAGTTTACCAGTGCTCCAACTGCACTAAAAAAGAAAGAAAAAGCCCATACATCATTTTTCTCTTTTTTAAGAATGTGTCTTGTTATTAGATTTGATCCTGTATAAAATAAACCAGATAGTAAAGCAAAAAAAAGCCACATGTTGATTTATTATATCTAAATTACTAAAATTGGTTGAAGTATTTTTAATTCTATTTTAAATTTATGAAAAATGTAAAAAGCATACTTTCTCAAAAAATAAGTACTTCTCCCGATATAATATAAAAGCGGCTATCCGAGTGGCTTTTAGCCCTTGGCTGCAAAGCTCTTTTCCCGATCTGATAGACTTTAATCATGAAAGGATTAAAGTCGTCTGCACAAAGTAAGTATGATTTAAGATACCACTTTGTGTTTGTTCCCAGATACCGAAAGCGAGTTCTTGTCGGTAAGGTAGCAACAAGGATTGAAGGAATGATTAAGTTTGCAGCCCAAATGGAGCCCAAGTGAAGTAATAAATATCATTAAGGGATGAACATCAAGAAAGATTCGAGAATTATTTCCCAACCTTGACGAAATATACTGGGGGACAACATTTTGGGCGGATGGTTACTTTGTCAGAAGTGTTGGTTCAATCACAGACAAAGTGGTATCGGAATATGTTGCCAAATAACGATGAAAAACATTATAAATAACCAAGGACTTTAGGCCTCGGGTATAGATTTTTGAAAATTACTATGATTAAATTATCTAAAAAAAATTTTCTAAAAGTATCACAATTCATTAAAAAGAAAGCACGAGTATTAGATCAACAATTATATTCTTTCTATTTTGAAAAAGGTTTGCAATGTGATGTAATCGAAGCACTAACAAAGTATCAAAATTCCGATGGAGGATTCGGACACGGAATTGAGCCTGATTTTCGCTCTCCTTCGTCATCTCCAATCGCAACTACAATGGCAGTTGAGTATATTGAAAAGGTTGATAGAAATAGTCCAGTGCTTTTAAAAGCAATTAATTATTTAGTTGAGAGTTTTGATGAGTTATTACAAAAATGGAGGGCGGTTCCAAAAGATGTCAACAGTTTTCCTCATGCGCCATGGTGGCATATTAATGATAAAACTGGTTTTTGTGTGATTGATAAAGGATGGAAAAATCCAACGGTAGAAATTTTGGGATATCTATACCAATATCCAAACAACTTTCTTTTTATTAAATTAGAGGAACTAACACAAAAAGCAATTAATCTTTTATTGAATCAAAAGGATAAAATGGAATCAGAACACAATCTTTATTGTTATTTGATTTTTTATGATCATATTCCTAAAAAATATAAAACTCAAATAAAATCAAAACTTTGTGAGCTTATTAAAGGCACAGTAAACATAAATGTTGACGATTGGTCAAGTAAATATGTTCCAACGCCTCTTCAGTTTATTGATGATCCAAAATCACTATTCTGTTCTTTACTGGCTGATGCAGTGGATAAAAATCTGGATTTTCTTATAAAAGCAATTGATGCAAGTGAGGCCTGGTATCCAACTTGGAAATGGGGTTAGTATGAGGAAGATTGGCAAAAAGCCAGGGTTGAATGGACAGGAAAAAATGCAGTTAATAATTTAATTATCTTAAAAAAATTTGGGAGAATTGAAGATTAATCTAATTCAGGCAAAATCGGTTTTTATCAAGTCGGGCCTTCCTGGATCAGATTGGGTAATTAATCCATATAACGGATGTCTGTTTGGATGTATGTATTGTTATGCTGCGCAAATCGCCAGATGGAAGCATCCTAATGAAGAATGGGGGACATATCTTGACGTGAAAATAAATGCGCCTGAATTATTAAAGAAAGAATTAACAAAGTTAGAGAAAAGATTAAAAACTAAAAACTTTGGATCAGTATTTTTCAGTTCAGTGACTGATCCATATGTGGGAATGGAAGCGAAATATCAAATTACGCGGAAATGTCTTGAGGTATTGGCTGATTTTAGATATGAAGGATCAATTGGAATACAGACAAAGTCGCCTTTAGTCACAAAAGATATCGATGTATTAAAAAAGCTAAAAAAAGTTTCGGTTGGTTTTACCGTGACAACGCTGGATGATAAGGTTTCCCGCTTTTTGGAAGTCAAAGCTCCGCCTATTACTGCAAGAATTGATGCATTAAAAAAACTTCACAATAATACAATTTCAACATATGCATTTATTGGACCAATCCTTCCTTACTTTATTAATACAGAGCAAAAGATTAATGAATTATTGAACAAACTTCAGGAAGTTGGAGTCAACGAAGTATGGTTTGAACATATTAATTTGAGTCCCATAACAAAAGCAAGGCTTTATCAATATCTTAAAAAAGAAGCTCCGGAACTGATTCCATATTTTAATCAAACTGATACAAAAGACTATCGAGAAAAGTTGGAAAAAATTATCCAAAAAGCATTGAAAGGTAGAGGTTTGAAAATTGGATTGGGAAAAGTGATTTATCATCGTAAATTACCGAAAAAGAAATAAAATAATGATAAGTTTTTTAATAAAAGAGAGCATTTTTTAAGTATAACATGATTGGTTTTATAAATTTAGGATGGTTGATGATATGACGTATTGTAGAGACGTGATTAATCACGTCTCTACATCAAATAACCCCATTTTCACATAAACACATTGTATTTTTTTTGTTATCATAAAAAATATGCTTGATAGATATCATCAAAAATATCGTATTCCCTCAACCCGATTACAAAAATTTGATTATTCTTCAAATGGGTATTATTTCGTGACGATCTGCACGAAGGATAAAGAGAATTGCTTTGGTGAAGTTGTTAATAATAAAATGCAATTATCTGGAATTGGAAAGATTGTTAAAACATATTGGTTTAGAATACAAAATCATTTTTCATTTGTTATCACAGATGAATTTATTATTATGCCAAATCATATCCATGGGATTATGGTGATTTGTCATAATAATAAAACCAATAATGATATATATAATAATAATGGTAGAGACATGATTAATCACGTCTCTACATGGAAGAAAATGACACCAATGGGTAAATATACGCTAGGTGAAATAATTCGTTGGTATAAAGGGATAGTTACATTTCATATACGAAACAAATTATGTAATACTTTTTCCTGGCAACCACGTTTTTATGATCACATCATTCGTGATGAAAAATCATTATTGAGTATCCGTGAATATATTCACAATAATCCAAAAAATTGGGAGGAGGATGAAGAAAATACCATATGAAAAAAATACTTTTTATTATTATCGTTTCATTTTTCTCCGTTATTTTAGTAAATTGGTTTATTATTCAGCAAAAATCTAACACACCTTCTTTAAAAAAAGTAATTCCAAAAGAAAAACCCCTTCTCGCCTATACATTTGAAAATCTTAAAAAAACCATATTTCCAACAAATACTTTTATATTGGGAAAGATAATAACGGAAACACCGGAAATTATAACTCAAATATTTTATTTTAATGTTCCCGATAAACCAGATAGTAGAAATATACTAAAGGTGAGTGGTGTGATTAATATTCCTAAAAATCCCGGCACTTATCCTATTATTGTTATGTTTCGTGGATTTATTCCTGAAGAAACATATCAGCCGGGAGCTGGCACAGAACATGTTGCCGAAGTATTGGCTCAAAACAAATTTATTACGTTAGCTCCTGATTTTTTAGGATTTGGAGAATCGTCATCTCCTTCAAAAGACTCTTTTGAAGCGCGATTTCAGACCTATACAACAGCCCTAACTCTTTTTTCATCACTGCCGAATTTTAATACGGCGCTTGATGCTAGTTATTCGGCAACAATAAAAGCCGATATTGATAAGGTCGGTATATGGGCACATAGTAATGGAGGACATATTGCTTTATCAGTACTTGCTATATCCGGATCAACATATCCAACTGTTTTATGGGCTCCTGTATCAAAATCCTTCCCTTATTCAATTTTGTATTATACCGACGAATCAGATGATCAGGGAAAAGCACTCCGTAAAGCTTTAGCACTATTTGAAAACGATTATGACGCGCAGTTGTTTTCACCAGAGCGTTATTACCAGTGGATAAAAGCTCCGCTATCTATTCATCAGGGGAGTACAGATAGAGAAGTTCCCATTTCATGGTCGGACGATTTGGTTGATGAATTAAAGAAAGATGATATTAAACTTGAATATATCATATATCCTGGCGCAGATCACAATATGCTTCCTACATGGTCTAGTGTTGTTAAGAATAGTATTGTTTTTTACGAAGACAAATTAAACAATTCTTCGACGAGCAAATAAGCTATTCTTTTCTTGTTAACATAACTGCATCGGCAGTATTAAAGGGATTTGTTAGATATGAAAGAGAATATGAATTGGCGGGAAGTGATTTTAATATGGTAGTTATACAATCTGGATT
>PFLI01000024.1:0-6452 GCA_002785065.1 Candidatus Roizmanbacteria bacterium CG_4_10_14_0_8_um_filter_33_9 | reverse complement strand
CCAAACAAAATAATCAGCTGCGCTTCTTTGGGAATACTTCTATATGTGCAATCATTTTTTTGCAATGTAATTTCCTTTAATTTTTCTGAGTAGTTGGGTACAAAATATTGTATGCGTTGATCGTTGTAAATGCTGCTTGAAACGAAGATGTGTTGAATTTTACTTTGATTAATTAGTTTTGAAATAGTAAGCATAGGGGCTTTATTAGCAACATGATTGAAAGGAAGATATGTTTGATTGTAGTAACGATTTATATTTATTATAGAAATTATGATGATAAGTGAAGTCAAAATGATATTTCCGTATTTGTTATTCAATTTTGAAACATAAGACAATCCAAAACTACATCCAACATAAATAAGAGGAAGAATACCTGATATACGAAGTGTATTGGGATGACCAAGTCCATAATAATGAAATTCTGGAATACGTTCGACTGAGAGAATGTCGTTTAATAATGAAGGAACAAAAAAAACAAATATGAAAAAAATCCATTTCTTTTTTCCAAATTTAATTAAATAAATTATTCCTATTCCAAAAAGAATGAGTGTTATTGGGTCAAATGGCGTAGTTTGAGCAGGGTTTTGTCGGGGGTTTGGGTCGCCAACAGAAACAAACATACCTAAAGTTCGATTGATATTCCCCCATAATTCCTTTTTTAGTTCTAGAGGAGAGTAATTTTGATGAAACAGGGAAACAGATTTTGTCCGAATCATGAGGTCTGTAGGATTATATAAACCATAATTTATCAGAGAAAATAAAGGAATAATGATGGCTGAAATGAATAATAATACTGAAATAATCTTATTTTTTTGTAAAGCGTTCGATTTTATTACCATAAATAAACAATAAAAAAAAGATATTAGTGCAAAAGTTCGGAAGCCAAGATAGGTGTATAAACCAAATCCAAGAGAAAAACCTGCAACAACAAGAAATTGGTAAATATTTTTTTGCTGATATAAAAAAAGGAAAATTAGAAACAACAATTCAAAAAAAATCGCAATAGACATTTCATAAGCAAAACGGGAAACAGCTATATGAACATAGGAGTTTAAGAGGAGTATTGCTCCGCCGATGGCAACCTTTTTATTATTGAACAACCTGAGATATAAATAAAAAAGAGCTGCGTTTAAAGATCCAAACAATACACTTGTGAATCTGATATTGACAACTGTTCTTCCAAAAGTTTTTATAATCCAACCAATGATGTAAAGCTGGGGCGTTGGGTGACCCATATTATCTGTAACAAACGGAGTAAATGAGGTTAGTTTATACAAGTTTTCACTCATGAGGCCAACCGATACTTCATCGCCCCACATACCTGGAGTAATTTTATCTAATCGAAAAAGATACAGAATAAAAGTTGCTAAGAATAAAATGAATCCAATAATTGTTTCTACTTGGTGCTTATAAATAAAATGCAGTATTTTTTTTAGGGAAAGAATAGTAAAAAATAAAATACACATACTTATTATTTGGATCATTATTGTGATCCATGGGTATGAATTAGTGAGAAAATAATACAAAAAACAAAATGTATTTATGAGAAAGATTAAAATATATGTTATGAGAAAAGGTCGCATTTTATTCAATATAGAGTATAGCAAAGACTTTATACTAATAATCTCCAAAAAATATTGATAAAATGCTATATACTTATAGAATTGTGGATTATAATCCATTGCGGATTTATTTATTAGTTTATATTTTTAATATATGGCAGAAAAAAATGAAGTGTGTCCAAAATGCGGAGCCCCACTTGGCGATGTTACCGAGACAAAGACAGGAAAAAAACTGCAACGATGTTCAGCCGGATCTTGGAACGCAGAAACAAGGCAGACAGAGGGATGTGATTTTGTAAAATGGCTTCCCTACGAACCTGAGGCGCTTGACGAAAAATGTCCAAAGTGTGGAGCGCCTTTAGTAATGACGATGACGCGTTTTAATAAAAAAATGAAAAAATGTTCTACAAATTCGTGGGATCCAAAAACAAAAACAGCAAGCGGATGTGATTTTTTTGAATGGGTAAAAGCGGTTACCGAAGAATTGGATGAAGACTGTCCCAAATGTCAGAGTAAATTGGTTAAAGTAACTACACCGACTGGAAAAACAATGAAAAAATGTTCTACAAGCGGATGGGATAAGGTAAATCGTGTTGCGACAGGCTGCAACTATATTGAATGGCTCTAATTGAGAGGGAATGAATATTAAGAATCTTGAAAGATCAAAACAGCCGAGAGAACGGCTTGTGAAATATGGAGTAAACACATTGTCTGAAGTAGACCTTATTGCTTTGCTATTGGGTTCAGGCTGTAAAGGACAAAATGTACTTTCCTTAGCTAAAACGATTATCAAAAAAATATCACTACATAGATTAACTTCTGCATCATTTCATGAGCTTAAACAAATACCCGGAATTGGATTTACAAAAGCATCTCAACTCATTGCCTGTTTTGAACTTGGGAAGCGGCTGCTTATTCATAAAAAAATCTCACTTATTTTGAGTCCTAAAAAAGTGTGGGAGCAAATGGTTGATATCCGCGATCATAAAAAAGAGTATTTTGTCGCATTCTTTTTGGATGTTCGAAATCAAATAGTTAAGCGGGAAATAATATCCATAGGTTCTTTGAATGCGAGTATTGTACATCCGAGAGAGGTTTTTGAGCCTGCGATTCGTAATTATACTTCTCAAATTATTATTTCTCATAATCATCCTTCGGACGAAGTTATTCCATCAAATGAAGATATTTATATAACAAAACGGCTTATTGAAGCAGGAAAAATAATCGGCATTTCGGTTATCGACCATGTTATTGTTGGCAGATCCGGATATTTGAGTATGAAAGAAAAAGGAATGATGTAGTAGAATAACAATGTGAAAAAGAATAAAAAACATGAAAAATTCATTGATACAGTATGGAAATATTATGTAAAGAATAAACGCGACCTACCTTGGAGAAAGACAACTGATCCCTACCAAATTTTTGTTTCCGAAGTTATGCTTCAACAAACCCAAGTGTCGCGTGTACTTATCAAATATCCTTTTTTTATTAATCAATTTCCAACATTTAAACAACTAGCTCAAGCATCAATTACAGAAGTGTTAAAGACTTGGCAGGGTATGGGATATAACAGACGGGCTTTATATCTTAAAAAAGCAGCTTCGATCATCATTAATCAATACAACGGTATTGTGCCCGATGATCCTGTAATTCTTGACACACTTCCCGGAGTAGGTGAGGCAACAGCTTGTTCTATTGTTGCTTTTGCATACAATAAGCCAACCGTATTTATTGAGACAAACATAAGGCGGGTATTTATATATCATTTTTTTGAAGATAGAAAATTGTTTACCCTGAGAGGAATCGACGGGAAAGTAGATGATAGAGAAATACTTTCTCTTGTTGAACAAACATTAGATCATGATAATCCACGTGAGTGGTACTGGGCGTTTATGGATTATGGGTCGTATTTAGGTAAAACTGGCGAAAATCCAAACAAAAAAAGCAAGCATTATACTATTCAAACTCAATTTGAAGGATCGGATAGGCAAATACGGGGGAAGATATTAAAACTGTTATTAGAACATAGAAGAACTGAGCAGGAAATGATAGAAGAACTGAAGGTAAAAAAAAAGAGGGTGAAATCAATTCTTGATTCTTTGGAAAAAGAAGGGTTCACTCTTAAAAAAAACGATATATATTGTTTAGTAAATTAACTTTTGCGATGTTTATTTTTTGTGACTTCACCCTAAGGATTTGAGACCCGGTAGGGAACCCAAGTCATTACAAAAAATAAACATCTCAATCTTTTGAAAAAAATGAACAAACAAAAAAGAACAGTTATTATCTTAAATACATTAAAAAGGCTTTTACCTGATGCAAAAATCGTACTTCGATATTCAAATCACTGGGAGCTTTTGGTTGCCGTTATCCTTTCTGCACAGTGCACTGATAAACAAGTCAACAAGGTAACTGCAAGACTATTTCGAAAATATAGAACACTAGAAGATTATATAAATGTAGATAAAAAAGAGTTTGAGAAAGATATTTTTTCAACCGGATTTTACCGGAATAAAACAAAGCATATTTTGGAAAGCGCTAAAATCATTCAAAATCAATTTGGTGGAAGAGTTCCTCAAACAATGAAAGAAATCCTTACTCTTCCGGGAGTTGCCAGAAAAACAGCTAATGTAGTTTTGGGAAATGCTTATGGAATAGTGGAGGGAATTGCGGTTGATACCCATGTGATTCGTCTGAGTCGATTATGGGAGCTAACAAAAGAAACTGATCCGGTGAAAATTGAAAAAGACTTAATGAAACTCATTCCTAAAAAAGACTGGTTTATCTTTACGTATCATATCATTGAATACGGAAGAAAATACTGCATTGCAAAAAGACATGACCATCAACACTGTCCGTTAACAAAACTGCTTGAAAAAAAGTAAGGTTAAGTTACTTTTTCTTCTTTTTAGATTGAATCCATTTTTTGGCAGCCATTCCTATTAAATAGCCGCCTGTACCCAATAGGATTATCGTTAATGTACCCATTTTTTCATTATATATAACTTAATCAAATGTAATCAAACAAATCAGAATTCTTTGAAGTTCTACTTCGGGGTTACTTCCTTGTCATCCTCGGCGAAGGCCGTGGATCCAGTCTATAATTACAAAATTGAAATTTTAGTATAGATTCCCGCCTGCGCTGGAATGACACTCACGAGATATCTTGCAACTTTGCTGCGAGGTAGTTCATTTTTAATCGTAAAGTATAATAATTACATGGTTAATACAATCAAGTTTAGAAGTTTGGATAAACAGGACTATCAAGAAATACTTAATGTTTGTTTAGTTAGTGCAAAATATGATCAAGTAGATTCGGAGTCTATTTTAAGGAGCGTTATCGGTTCAATGGATGATCTGATAAAAGTTATAAGCTCGATAAAAGAAAAAGATAACAATATTCTTGTTGTTGAAAATGAAGGTGACATTGTTGGATTTAGCTATATAAAATGGTGGACTGAAAATGATGGAATATGGTTATATCTGCATCTACATTATTTACTTCCCGAATGGAGAAAGGATGGTGTATTTGGACAGATGTTTGAGTGGGCTGAAAATAGAATTAGAAAAATAGCAATAAATCATGACATAAAGGGAAAAGGTATGTTTGGTTCGAATGCGATTAGTACGGAAGTTGAAAAGACAAAGTTGTTATTTGATACAGGTTACAAACAAGTTTTTTCAAGAGTTGAGATGGTATTTACGGATTTTAACAATCTGCAAGACAAAAATCTTCCAGCTGATTACATATTAAAACCAGTTAATTCAAAGCATTTTCGCGTGATGTTAAAAGTACTTGAGAAAGCATATTTAACTAGAGAACACACTGCTATTTATACTGAGGAAGATTATGAGGAATTTGTTAACAATCCAAACAATGACCTGTCTTTATGGTATGTCGTCTGGCATCAAAACGAAATTATTGGGTATGTATTAAGCGAAATTCGAAACGGAGCAGGAGTTATCACAGAAGTTGTTATTGATGAAAAACATCGAAGGCGGGGACTTGCAAGAATATTAACAATAAAGAATCTATTAAATTTGCAAAAAAGAGGAGTAAAAAAAGTGTATTTGGATACAAACGGTGAAGATGTTTCAGGTGCAAGAAGTATGTATGAAAAAATTGGGTTTAAAAAAACCATTACGGATTATAGATATAGAAAGCAGATGTAATTTGAGTTATAGATTGTTTTATCAATCCATGTTGCGCCTAACGAGGTGAAATAAGGAGAAGAGTAATTTTATTTCTACAAGTTAACACTTTCTCTTATAAAATGTTGTTATAATTATTCCTATATGAAAATGTTATGGAAAAAAGAAAACGAGCATGATTTCTTTATAAATTCTTTGAGTTTTGCAACTCCTGAACAACTGTTTTATGTTACCTCTGGTAAAAAGTATTTTGCTTATTGGCCTAAAAGTTATGCTGATACAAAAACAACACTCCAAAGTAGGAATTCTCTAATTGGCACATACACTGAAAAGTGGTGTACTGATCTTTTTTCCGAAATTGCTAATCAATTAGGAGATTATTCCGTTCAAGGAGCAATCTGTGAAGAAATCGGTCTAACTAGTCAATCACCTGCCGATGTAGCAATCTGCAAAACAAAAGATATTATTCAAAAACCAGAAAATATTCTCATGATTGCTGAAGTTAAGATGTCTATTGTTTGGAATTGGGAATATAAAAAAGTTGACGGAAAGATAAGAATTGATTGTATTGGGGATTATAAAACTCATACAGGACAACCAAGTATTAGAAGATCTGATTCAATGCTTAAAGCAATAGGGAAAAGTATCAACGTTAGAGTATCATGTGATAAAGCGGCAAAAATTCCAATCATTGTTATTGGTAATACTCCAATTAATCCAGGTTATTTTCAAAAAGTT
>PFLI01000051.1 GCA_002785065.1 Candidatus Roizmanbacteria bacterium CG_4_10_14_0_8_um_filter_33_9 | reverse complement strand
ATTATCAGTTACAAGTTAACAAACAGAAACTGTTACCGATGTACCCGACTTTAACAAATATTTGCAAAAAGAATAAACATATAGTATAATTTCCAAAATCTTATGAAAAGGTTTTGTAACCTAATAAATAAGAACTTTGAGCTGTTCTCCCGTCATCTCCATTATTTTGGCAAAAAAACACATCTTATGTATAATCACCTCCCTATTATAACAATATCACGTCAAATGGGCTCCGGAGGTAAACCTATTGCCGACCTTGTAGCATTCAAGTTGGGAAGCCCATGGAAAGTCTATCATAAAGATATTCTAGACCAAATCGCACAAGACGCCCGATTAGAAAAACAAATTGTTGAAGATACTGACGAAATGCAAAAGTCAGTAATGAGTGAGATTGTATTTGATGCATTAGGAAAAAAATATATGAGTCTTCCTTCGTATTATAAACATCTTCTTCAAATCCTTTCTATTATCGGCAAACGGGGAAATGCGATTATTATTGGACGGGGCAGTAATTTTTTGTTTCCAAATGCTTTAAAAATCCGAATAATTTGTGAATACAAACAGCGTATTGAATGGACTATGAAATATGATAAACTAACTCGAAATGAAGCTCTAAAACGTATAAAAGAATCAGATTTAACTCGTAGCAACTATACAAAAACCCTTTTTAAACATGATAATCAAAAGCCGCATCATTTTGATTTAGTTATTCAAACAGGTCCAAATCTAGGAATAAAAGAAGCCTCTGATCTTATTGTTTATCTTGCAAAAAAAAGGTTTGGCCTTTAACTTCTTATACTTTTTGAATATCTATTTTAAGCGAAGGACTCATGGTTGATTTCAGATAGATTTCCAAAATATGCACCTTGCCGACGATTTCAATAAAGGCTTGTACATTTTCAACCAATTGTTTGTCTTCAAAACTTACTTTCCCAATCATTTGATGAATGAGGGGGAATTTTGGTTCTGTTTTCCAGCGAAGAACTCCTTTTGAGAATTTCTTTACTACTTCTTCAGGATTGGGAGAAATGGTCCCTGCTTTTGGATTTGGCATAAGTCCTTTTGGACCTAGTACTTTTGCGAATCGTGCCAATTTAGGCATATATTGAGGATGAGTTACTAAAATATCAAATTCAATTTTACCTGCAGCAATTTTCTCAAGAAGAGCATCATCAACAATCGCAACCCTAATTGTCTTTCCAATCGAATGTGGCAAGCTCATTTCGCCTTTTAATCCTGTTTTATCCACATTCATATGTGTCTCAACGGCTTCATCAAACTGCGCATACTTCATCGACTTAATTGTTTTAATTGCTTCTTCTATAGAATAAGCTTTATTTTTTTCAATTGATTTTTTTGCTTTTGTATATTTCTTACCTCTCCTGCTCTGACCTTTTTTCTTTTTTCTTACTTCTGTTTTTTTACTTTTTTTTGCTGCTTCTTCTTTTATTTCTTTTACAACTGCTTTTTTCTCAAAAGCTTTCTTTTTTTGCTTTTCCTTTTGTTCTTTTTCTATATCTTCCAAACCCAAAGCCCTATGTTTCATTTTTCCCATTTTGTTTTGATTAATTAATTAACGGATTAACGTGTTAACGAATTTGTTAACCCTTTAATCCTTTAACTCAGTAACTTCTATAATTTATTCCACGTCTACTCCCATACTCCTCGCTGTCCCTGCAACAATCCGCATTGCCATATCTACATCGTCAGTATTTAAATCCGCAAGTTTTTCTTTTGCGATTTCTTCAACTTGTTGCTTTGTCATTTTTCCAACTTTTTCTGTATTTGGTTTGCCGGAACCTAACTTTAAATTCATTTTTTTCTTGATCATGGCGGCAACAGGAGACAGTTTTGTAATAAATGTAAAAGAATGATCTTCAAATACTGTAATGACTGCTGGAATTATCTGTCCTTTTTGTTTTGCGGTTCGCGCGTTATACTCTTTAATAAATTCCATAATAGGAACCCCATGCTGACCAAGCGCTGGACCAACAGGAGGAGCAGGAGTTGCTTCTCCCGCAGGAAGATTTAATTTGATAAGTGTTTTTACTTTTTTTGCCATTTTGTTTTTATTAACGGATTAATGTGTTAACAAATTCGTTAACCCTTTAATCCTTTAACTCTTTAACTCTTTAATTGTGCGTTTATAGTTTTGCCACTTGTAAAAAATCAAGCTCAACTGGTGTTTCACGATCAAAAATTGAAACAAGAACATGCACTTTTCCTCGTTCTTCATCAATTGATTGGATAGTTCCTAAAAAATCTGCAAACGGCCCTTCGGTAATTTTCACAGCTTCCCCAACAGAAAATTTAGTTTTAAATTTCGGTTGCTCTTGTTGTACAAACTTCATAATTGCATCTACTTCTTTGTTGGAAATAGGTGTTGGTTTAAGTCCAGCGCCAACAAAACCAGTTACCCCTTCAGTGGTGCGAACCACCAACCACGAATCATCATCTAAAATCATCCGAATCAAAACATAACCGGGAAACACTTTTTCAATAGCTTTTGCTTTTTTTCCTTTTTTAATCACAACTATTTCACGCATAGGAATAACAATATCAAAAATTCTGTCTTCAACACCAAGGCTTTTTATACGTTGTTCCAGCGCTTGTTTTACTTTGTTTTCATATCCTGTTTGGATGTGAATAACATACCATTTTGCATCTGTACCAATTGCAGGTACTGTTTTTAATGCTTCTTTTTGTTCTTTCGCTATATCGGTCGGTTGCATGAAAAAAATCTAAATTATTAATATAAACAGAAAATACATAATTGTTTTATTAGTTTGTCATGCTGAACTTGTTTACTCTGTAAGAGTTTCAGCATCTTTATTGAGATTAATATTTGTGTAAGATCCTGAAATAAATTCAGGATGACAGAAAAATTTAAAATTAACTAATTACAACATTTCTCTACGCCTCATCTAGCTTTCGTCATTGCCTCTAAACCTTTCGCCAATAAAACATCTATTATACCTATATACAATCCAATTATCAAGGATATTGCAATAACAATGACAGTTAAACGAATGGTATTGTTTTTAGTCGGCCACGTTACCTTTTTTAATTCATCAATAATATTATTTGCAAATCCTGTTGGAATAGTAGGTTTTGCCATAGTTTTTTAGTATACCACAAAATTATTAATATTATAGTGATTAAAATTGGTATTATTGTTATAGTTACTATATGTCACCTGAAATTATACATTCTCTCATTTTAATTCTTTGTATTTGCTTTGGATTTGTTTTTCCAAAAACAAGTCTTGCGCAATATGACCTTCAAATCATTACAATTCTGTTTATTATTCTCTTTGTTGGACGTAAATTGATCAATACAAATAAGTCCCGGCTTATTGAATCTGTTATATTTACTCTTGTTATCCTTTTTGTCATCAATACAACTGGCGAACTTGCTTCACCATTTTTTTTCCTCTTATATTTTCTTATCTTTTCCCTCGCTCTTTTGTTAGAACCAATCATCTCCGTTACTACTTCACTTGCTCTTATCCTTTTTTTTGTTATTACCTTACCTTCAACTGAACCTATTCAACGCCTTATACCTGCGTTTGCCCTTGCTTTCCTAACACCATTTGCTCTTTTTATGGGAAAAGAATATAAAGAAGCTCAAAACTCAAATATAAAAGTTCAAAAATTAGAAACCAAACTGGGTACTTCTAAAGAAGATACTTATTTATTCTTATCTCTTATGATAAAAAATCATTTACAGTCTATGAATCAGGCAATTGACAATTTTATAGGAGACCATGAATTACTCACTATTCGTAAACATATCCGAAACATTGAACATTTAATTGAGAAGTTTGAGAATGGGGGCAAATAATCTAAATAGTTTAGGAAAAGATATGAAAATAAATATATCTAGAATATCAATACTGTTTTTTATCCTGTCTACTATCTTCTTATTCTTAACTACTCATATATATGCTATCAACATGAACTCTCCCCAATATAAAATTCAGTTTGGAAATATTAATATGGGAGGAGCTAAGGGAGGTTCGTTGATGCAAGATACCGATGATAGTACTTATACCCTTTCTTCAACTCTCGGACAAACCGCTGCGGGTCAATTTCAATCAAATGGATATGTTGTTAAAGCGGGTTTCCAATATATATATTCGAAAATTCCATTTACCTTTTCTGTTTCAAATACAACGGTCGACTTAGGAACCCTGCTTCCCAATACTCCAACTACAAATTCAATCGCGCTTACTGTATCTTTTGGAGGAGCAGGTCAATATGTAGTAACTGCGCAAGAAGAGTCTGCACTTAAAACAGTTACCGGAACATCGTCTATCTATGAAGTATCATGTAGTAATGATACCTGCTGTAATGGAGGAATATATACCTGTGCTGAAAACCAAGCAAAACCCTGGACTTCTTCTTCTGCATATGGCTTTGGATATAATATGAAAGATGAAGACGTACCATCTGATTTTATTGATAACACCTATTTTCGACCGTTTCCGGATAAAAGTGCTTCAGAAGTACCCGCTGTAATTATGCAAAGCTCAAATGTCACTCTTAATATTACACCAACACCCAATCCGCTTCCCACATCTGCTCCCATTTTAACAGGAACACCCCGGGATATAACACATCAATCAACGCTTACTTTTAAAGCAAACATTTCCCCCCTTCAACCCGCAGGAAGCTATCAAACAGTAATTCATTTTGTCGCGACACCAAGTTTCTAGAAAGAGATTAGTTACTGTTTACCCTGAGATTTTTCGAAAGAATAATTAGGAGTTGGGAATGAGATAAATAAATATTATGAAAAAAAATATACTTACATTCTGTTTTTTTACCATTCTCTATTGTCTATTCACTAATCTCTCATATGCCCAGCAAATAACCCTTTCTCTTAATCCCCCCATTGTTGAAACAATAATAAAACAAGGAAAAAGTATTCTTGTCGGATATACAGTTACCAATGGAGGAGATCCAACTACAATGCGATTCAAAATACGGACATTTTCTGCCCAAGGAACATCAGGCGCAATGAATATATCTGATGAACTTATTGGACCTGTCCGATTTTCTCTCGATAATGCCGACCTGCAGTTGGAGGAACCGTTTCTATTACGTACTGGAGCATATAGACAAGCAGTAGTACGGATGCGAATTCCCGAAGGAACCCCTGATGGTGATTATTATTATGTACTGTTAGTTGAAACAGAGACAACTCCAGGAATAAATGGTTCATCAGGTTCGATTTCAAAAGCAAGTGTTGGATCTCCTCTTCTCATTACGGTAACTCAATCCGGTAAAGTCCAGATAAAAGGAAATATCGAGTCCCTCCGCATTAGCCCTCGTTACACATTTACCCTATTTAACGTGCCATACCAAATTGTTGATAGTTCTGATATGGTCCCTGTGTTTCTCACTCTCAGAAATGATGGAAATAATGTATTTAAACCTGAGGGAACAATTTCAATAAAAGGAGGGTTCGGTGAAACAATGACACGTTCTCTAATCGCACAAAATATCCTTTCAAATTCAAGTAGGATTGTCAGCTGTTCTCCGGACTGTATATTTTCCGGTTTTTTTTGGGGAAGGTATGAAGTTGTTGCGTCCGTAAGATTTAATGACAAACAAAGTCCTCTTACTATTTCCACAATTTTTATTGGTATTCCATTTAAATATATTTTTGGGATCTTTATTACCATTGTTATTACGATGAGTATATTTATCAAAAGAAAAAGGAAAGAAAAAGACAAAGAAAAGTATCAAAACACATAATAAAAACCAAAAATAATAAATCATAAACTCTAAACAAATAAATACAAAATTTAAAATTCTACTATTTGTTTTGGGTTTATTATTTTGTAAGCTATTTGTTTAAAATTTATAGTTTAGAATTTAGAGTTTAAGTAATAATATAGCGTCTTCCCTTTCCCACCAATCCATTTGTTGTATTTTGTAGCATATAATCCATTGTAGTCTTCAAGACTATATTTTATGTTTGTTCTATGGACGGATTTTGGCAATCACTTCCTCCCTTTTTTAAGAAGTTTGGATTGGAAACTATTTTTATTTTCGTTGCCCTCATAGTTCTTTTATTCTCATTTTTTGGTTTTCTTAATCAACAAAATAATCAATCTAAGGCTTCTGATTTCTCCTTCGAAAAACCTCAGGGTAAACAACCGCTTTCTTCTCAAAATATCTGCTTTGTAGATATATCAGGCGCAATTAATAAGCCTGATGTATACGAACTTCCTTGCAACAAACGATTGATTGATGTAATAAAACGCGCCGGAGGCATATCTGAAGAAGCAGATAAACCTTTCATTGCTCGTAATTTTAATTTTGCTCAATATATATATGATCAGGAAAAAATTCATGTTCCTTTTACCTGGGAAATAAATGAGACTATTTTTTTAGAAAATAAAAAAGTGCTTGATTATACTTTTCCTCAAGTTGTCGAAAAACAGTCAGAAAATACTGTCGATAAGATTTCTATAGGCATCTCTTCTTCTGAGGAGCTTGAAGTTCTTCCAGGAATCGGGAAGGCTGCCGCACAAAAGATAATTGATAATCGTCCGTATAACTCAATTAACGATCTTATAATTAAAAAAGTAATAAGTAAAACTGTTTTTGAAAAAATAAAATCATATATTGTTGAATAGAATATGTATAGTGCTTCTCGACTCCATATAAGTTGTTCTATCCGCTCGAAGAATAATTATTACAAATTACAAAATGGTACTCGTCATTCTGGTAAACAATTGAGCGCATTCATCCTGAGCTTTGTCGAAGGATCCAGAATCCACAGATCCTGGATCCTTCAATTTTGTTCAGGATAAACAATCGCGTGTGGTGCCAGAATGACGGCAAGGCCAGGATTGACAAATTACGAATAGTATTGTTCGAGCGAAGCCGAGTTAGACTCGGCGAAGTCGAGAACAAATTGTATATGATTAATCCAACTTTATTTACTTCTTTAATCAACATGTATCTCCCTGAACCACATGCATCCCTGCTCAATGGTATTATTTTTGGAATTCCAATTCGAACAGCAAAATCGTTTTACACTCAACTTAAAACTGTGGGTCTACTCCACATTGTTGTCCTTTCCGGAATGAATATATCTATATTGGCAAATCTTGTGGGAATTGCAACACAGTCGTTCGGAAAAAAAATATCAGTTTGTATAGCAATCGTTACGATTATCTTGTTTATTTGCTTTGTTGGACCACAACCTCCTATAATCCGGGCAGGTTGTATGGGAATATTATCATATATTGCTATTTTGAGCGGACGGCAATATGTAGCTTTGTTTGGTTTATTTTTGTCGTCTGTGTTTATTGCCATATTTTATCCCCAATGGATAACTTCACTTTCATTTCAACTTTCTGCCGGCGCAACACTTGGAATAATTCTTTTTGGTCAAACAAAAGAACAGAAATGTCAAACAAAAACAAAACAAATCATATTCGGACTTTATAAAGAAATGCGCTCTTCTTTTGCAGCTCAAATACTTACAGCGCCTCTTATTTTCATTACTTTCAAACAAGTATCATTTATTTCAATTGTTTCCAATTTGTTTGTATCTTGGACTATTATTCCTCTCATGATTTTTGGTTTTCTTACGTCTGTACTTGGAACAATTAACTTTTATCTCGGAATACCAATAGCATATCTCTGTTATGGATTATTGTCTTATTTTATTTTTATTGTTGATACATTGTCAAAAATCCCTTTTGCTTTTGTGCAGTTTTAAGAAGAAACATTTGTTATTCTTCGAGCGAATTAAGTAACTTATCTGTAGTCGAGAAGCATAAACAATGTTCTCGACTCCGCCGAGTCAGACTCGGCTTCGCTCGAACAATATTATGAGTAATTAATGGCTATTCTCATTTCATATGCAAAAATCCCCCATTACTAAAAAGGCATTATTGTTTTCATTGCTATTCTCAATATTTATAACCGGTGTTCTTTTTATCTTTCATCTTGGAAAAAATAGTACTATTGTCGTTTTTTGTGACGTTGGACAAGGTGATGGAACATATATCCGGATACAAAATAAAATCGATGTCATTGTTGATGCCGGACCAGATAACGGAACGATGCTTTCCTGTTTGGGTAAATACATGCCGTTTTTTGATAAACAAATTGAGATTGCAATACTTTCCCATCCTCAATCGGATCATTATGGCGGATTAAAATCAATAATTGAACGATATAAAATCAAACAGTTATATATTTCCGACCGTGATAATTCGAACAAATCTTTTTCCGAGTTACTCCAAAAGATTGTCAGGCAACAAGGACAAATATCAGTAATGCGCGCAGGTCAATATATATCTGCTCTTGATAGTAATTTTTATTTTTATTGGCCTCCCTCTTATTTAATAAGTAAAAATGGATTCTCTATAATAAAAAACTCCGATGACAATATTTATTCCTCAGTTTTTTCTTTTACCGAAAAAGGGCATACTATATTATTTACTGGTGACACTCCTGCTTCGTTAATAGCACATAGTATAAAAAACACTCACGTGTCTCCATTCATTCTCAAAGTGTCACATCACGGCTCCAAAAATGGCACATCACAAGAACTAATCTCATTAGCACACCCTTTCCTTGCAGTGATAAGCGTTGGAAAGAAAAACACATATGGTCATCCTGCAAAAGAAGTATTAGCCATTTTCCAAGCCCTAAAAATACCGGTACGGAGAACGGACGAAGAAGGAGACATTATCATACGGTTATGAAACACGTCATTCTGGGGAGGAACGTAGTGACGACTCCAGAATCCATAGATCCTGGATACGTCCCCCGCTAAGCGGGACTTACCAGAATACGAAATAATTGAGTGTTGAATATTTATTGAATATTGATTATTGGATGTTGAATATTACGAGAGAAGTATACTTTTTATCTCCTTAAAAATATTGAGGGCTTCAAAACCAATCCATGTTTTTCCAATAAGTTCTTCCGGTAGTCCTGGATCTTCACGGAGCAAAGGAATATACTCATTAACTACTTTTGTTAATTTTTCTCCTTTATCACCATCATGAGATAATATCTCATGCCATTTTTTAAACATTTCACGGTATTTTTTGTCAAGTTGAGTCTTTCCCCATACTTTTTCAATTAATATATTTTTATCTCCAAGAACATGATCTGACTCAAACGCTTGGATATACTGCTCTTCCACTCGTCCAGAAACCAATTTATTTAGTTCGGGAATAATCGGATGTGGAGTCAGCCAAAAAGACCGGTGCCAAGGACCAAGTCCCCAACCTTGCATTTCCCGACGCAGACGATCACGGATTTCCCTTTTACTTTCAGGAATTTCATAGGAAATAACACGCCATTTTTTGTCCCACGTATATTTAAGAAACCTAAAAGAAGGAAACTCCATACATAACTCATTAAATCCCTTTTCTGTCAATTTGCATGTAACCGTGTCAGACGCGACTTCGCTCTCGCCTTGTTTTTCAATCATTCCTTCTTTTGCAAGTTGAGTAAGGGTTGTTTTTGTTTTTTGGTTAAAAGAAAAATCAAATATCGTCTGTAATTTATCATCTATAATAACAGGGGGGAAAGAAACGTCTGAAATGAGAAAAAGGGAAAGTAATATTTTCGTTCGCCGATCTTTTACTGCCATATAAGCTAACTCTAACAGACGGAAAAAAAGTTGTCAAGGGGTAAAAAATATATAAAACTGTATGAGTTTAGAGTTTAGAGTTTAGAGTTTAGGGTTTAGAGTTTAGAGTTTAAAGTAAACCTATATATATTTGCCCTTGACAAATATTATAATATACATTTTTATTATAATATACATTATAATTAATAATTAATATCAATTAGTGTTCGTATACGTAATATTTATGTACCATAAAAAAAGGCTTGCATATAAGATTGTATTAGTCTTATTCATTTTCCTCCAGTTTCAATACTTATTTTTACCCTTTTCCTCTTCTTTTACTCTTCCTGGCACATCTCTAACTGTAGACTTATCAAAACTATCACTCATCAACCCACCTATTATTGACAGCGCTGGTCTTTCATCCGCATCAGCTACTCTTTCTAATCCCCGCCTTTCCTTTCACGGACAAGTAAACGCAACTATTCCAGCTGGAGGAAGTATTGGAGTTGTTAAATCATCTGGAAATAATGGAGACTTAGATACACGCAATTTATTTCCAAACGATAGTATTGTTATAGACTCAAATTCTGCAATACAAGTTGCAACAGTTTCACCTGATCTACAAACTTTTACTATAAAATCAGGCCTTGTTTCTCAAGCTCTAGCTGATACCTATATGACTGTCGCTCAACAGGGAACAATGACAGTTCATTTTTACACAAGCGCTCCGATTCCTGCAAATGGAAGTATTAAAATATCAGTTCCTGCTCCATCTTCAGGTGGTAATGATAGTAAACCAGATACAGGAGCTTCTATTTCATCAAACGGATTTGACACAAATACAATGACAAATGCAAATATGACATGTCCAAATGGGTTTACTGCTGGTACATTTACAACTGGGACCGGAGGTGCCCCACACACTTATACATGTAATTATGGCGCTGCATCTTTACCAGCAGGAGCGAATTTAACCGTTGTTATTGGAAATACATCAAAATACTTAATTAATCCTGCTCCTCTTTATACAGGGCATACTCGTGGGCTTGCTGATATTTACACTATAGCTGCTGGAACATATAGTACGGCAAACGGAGGAGGAAGTCTGGTTGAAGATGTAGAGGCGAAAATTGCTCCTGTTGAAGGAGTACTTGTCACCGCAACTGTTGATGAAACTCTTTCATTTACGATAGCTGGTCTTGCAGGAGGAACTCGTTGTAATATGTTGTCCACCGTTACCACAACTGCAACATCGGTTCCTTGGGGAGTTGTCAACTCAAGTTATTCCGCAGGAAGAAATAATGCAGCACAACAGATTACTATTACCACAAATGCAGCTTCTGGTTATAATGTATATGCTGAAGAAAATGATCAAATGGGAAAAGATGGAGCAGTTTGTACTGGAGCAGCTCCTTCTGCAGGAGAATATACATTTGGCACCAGTTCTTGTATTCGAGATTATTTCAACGCCACCACAAGTCACATGGTAGCTACAGACTGGGGAACATCTCCTGGATCAAGTTATGGATTTGGTTATGCGCTTGAAAATCAAAACAATACAGACGCTCGCTTTGTATATAGTTCTGGAGGTTCTTTCATGGCAAAACAATTTGCCGATCAAGAAGCATCAGAGGATAAATATGGAACAAATGCTGATCTTATGTATAATACTGGACCAGTAAGTGGCAGCTCTGTATATGTTTGTTACCGCATTAATCTCATAGGAACACAACCAGCAGGTTATTATTTTAATAGTCTCAAATATACTGCAGTTGCTAAGTTTTAATAATTTTATTTTTTAAGATAATACATTAATCTTATCTATGCGTAATCACAAGATGTCCTTCAAAAACTTACTTACTATTATATTTGTATGTACGTTTTTTTTGATTGTATCTTCCCCTGCTTCTGCACAATCACGCTTGCCTCTTACCGTCGGACCTGCCCGTCAACAGCTTACTGTTAATCCCGGCGATTCTGCTTCATTTGCAGTCAAGTTTTACAATCAAAGCGATATTACATTAAACGGAGTGGTAAATGTTGCCGATTTTGTTGTCGGTTCAAACGATGGAGCTCCCCGTATTATCGACGATGTGAGATTGGCCAATCCCCGATTTTCTGCATCTTCTTGGATAAATCTCTCTTTAGATCAAATTTCAATTGCATCCAATGATCGTGCTATTATAACCGGAAGTATTACGGTACCAAAAGACGCCCGACCGGGCGGTAGGTATGTTTCCGTTTATTTTGAACCAGCAATAGGCACCCCTCAATCGGTTGGCGAAGGTAATGTGCAGGGAGTTGCACCTCGAATTGCATCTCTTCTCTATATCCGTGTTGCAGGACCAATTACAGAAAACGCAATTATCTCTCATTTATTTGCACAATCGTTTTTAGAATATGGACCTATTAAAGTTAATGC
>PFLI01000167.1 GCA_002785065.1 Candidatus Roizmanbacteria bacterium CG_4_10_14_0_8_um_filter_33_9 | reverse complement strand
AACCGTAGCTAAATAGTTTAAGTGAGGAAAGTCTTTTCTCTGGGCGTTACTAATGGTAATAACGTGGGTATTATATTCTTTAAACAAGGTTACAAGCTCCGGAAAAAGATTAAGATGGCAAACATTCACGAAGGGTTTATTTAATATCTTTGCTAATTCCAAAAATACTGCTTCGCCCCGCATATTATTCAAAATAATGTCATAATCATCTTTTCTTTCCGTTAGGACTTTTTGCACTTGGGCCAGCGCCGCCATCTCCATCCGAAGTTTTCTTGAAGCCTCCATCATAAGCGGATCGAACTTGAATTCTTTATTACTCCCATCTACTGTATTTCCACCACCAACTTCAATAATTTCCAAATTCTCATTTTCTCCACCCCACTTTTTAAATTGATCTTTTGTTCCTGAAGCTGCAATAAGAAGGACCTTGTGACCTTTCTCGGATAACCCTACAGCTTGGTAATACGCTATAAGTTCTGTCCCACCCTGAGCAGGTGGCGGAACGGCAAGAGCAACTGATCCTAAAATTGCAATTCTCATAAATTCATTATAGTGTATGTGACTTTGAAAAGAAACTTTAAGCCGACGTGAGGGATTTTTGATACCAATTCTAGAAGTTACTTTTTGTGATTTTGGTTTTTAGGATAATAAGCAAATCGTTCGTACATCAAAATAAACCGGTGGGCAATCATTTCCCAAGAGAATTTTTCTACTGCAATTCTTCTTGCATTATCTGCCATCTTCTGTCTTTTCTCATCATTTGATAACAACAAATTCACTTTCTCGGCAATCTCCGAAGCATTTCTGGGTCTTACAAAATATCCGTTTACTCCATCTTTAACAGCCAAGGGAATCCCCCCTTTTCTGGTAACGACAACCGGCGTCCTTGACGCCATCGCCTCCAAAATAACAAGTCCCAAAGGCTCATCCCAAACAGACGGCGCTACAAAAACAGACGCTCTTTTGTAAAACTTATTTAACTCATCAGAATTTCCCAAGTGTCCAATAAAATGGACGTTGGTTAAACCATAATCTTTTGTTCTCTGTTCCAAAGCCGGTCTTTCCGGTCCTTCCCCTAAAATTACAATTTCCGCATCGTTAATTTTTCTTGCTGCTTTGATAAGATATTTAACCCCTTTATAAGCTGTAAGCTTACCTGCAAATAATACTATTCTCTTTCCTTTAAAATTATATTTAATATCAATGTCTTTTGTCGGAAGATCAGGATTGAATTTCTTAATATCCACTCCTCCGGGTATAACTCTTACTGCCTGTCTGAAATCATCACCAAAGATATTAAACATCCACTCTTTTGTCCAAAAAGAATTTGGTACAATTCTTTTCGCTCTTCTCAAAACATCACCAGTCAAAGCAAGATATCTCTTATCCTTTTGTGCGGTCGGCAACTCCGATCCATGAATAGTAATAATATATGGAATAAGATACGTGGATTTGATAACCCTGGCAACCCAGGAAAGCGGAAACGCATGATGCACATGAATAATATTTGGTTGGAACTTCTCTACCGCATCAACAACACAGTTTAAGAATCCTTCGTATAAACGTATTAATTCAAGATTGGATAGTTGGGTATATAGCTTACAATCTGGCCACTCCGGATGCCCTGTAAAAGCAACTTTTAAAGCCATTTTAAGAGGAAATAGTTGTACTCTTTTTAGGGGTCGGTCATCTGGAGCTACCATTCCCACGGTATGATGCTTTGCCACTTCTTCTGCCAAATACCTAGCGTAAGTGCCGGAACCCGAGCCGTAAAAAGGAAACGTTTGTAAATATAAAATTCTCATTATTATTACTGCCTAAACGGCAAATTTTCTTGATTATATCATAAATCATAAAATGATACATCGAGTGGAACGAGATATACCACGAAGTGGTACGCCGAGCAAAGGGATGCACCGTATGGTACATCCCAAAGCGAAGACATATGAGACTGTTTAATAACGAACCCTCTCTGTCATCTCGAGCGTAAGCGAGAGATCTAGCGAAGCGTCGTTACTTTCTTCACCCACTCTCTTAAAATCAATAAAAAGAATCGTCCTCCGATAACCTGTCTTTTGATTCTCCAAGGCTGAACAACCAATCTAAACAACCATTCAAATCCGTAATCGCGCATGAATTTTGGCGCCCTAGGTACTGTACCGCTTATATAATCAAATGCGCCGCCAACTCCCATCGCTACTTTAACCGGTATTTTGGGAAGATTTTCAGCTATCCATTTCTCTTGTTTTCCTTGTCCATAAGCCACAAACAAAAGATCTATTTTAGTATGTAATTCACTAATTTTATCAGCCGAAATCTCCGGATCCCAAGATTCAACTAAGGTTATTTTAAGTTTGGGGCACATTTTTTGTAAGCACTCCGCAGTCTTGACTGCTACCCCGACACGACCCCCTATAAGTCCTATTGTAAAGCCTTCTTGTTCACATATTCCACAAAGTCTTTGTACAAAATCCACTCCGGCAATTCGTTCTTTTAAAGGAGTTCCTAGAAGTTTACTTGCCCAAACTAAACCTGAACCGTCAGGAAGAGCTAAATCCGCACTGTTAATAATCTTTTCGAAAGGGCCGTCTTTTTGTCCAAGAACGACAATTTCGGGATTTGGAGTGAAAATTTTGTATTTTTTGACTCCCCCTTTTAACCACTTTTCTACTTCCTCTAGGCCATAATCTAAAGTAACATTAGAAATGTAAGTATTTAGAATTGAAATTTTTGCTAACTTCATATTTTAAATT
>PFLI01000086.1 GCA_002785065.1 Candidatus Roizmanbacteria bacterium CG_4_10_14_0_8_um_filter_33_9 | reverse complement strand
TTGATTGTACCATTTTCCGGGCAAACTAGGGTCACTCATAACAACGCCATTTTTCGGCATCGCCATAGCGTATCCGTTACTGAAGGCAACTTCTTCTACTCCGGCAAGTCCCGCCAACCCTTGAAACGATTCGGATTCTGGCGAGGGAAAAAGGGTTTCTCTCCATTCCAACTCAACCGGATAAACTGATGAGTCTCCGCTGCGGCTTTGGAACAACGGATTTGAAACCCGTTGGCCGTAAATATAAAAGTATTCCGTCTGTGTATCGTCAGCTCCCGCATAACGATAGTATTCAATCCCCTTCATGCGTAAAGTTTGATTCATCCTAGCCCGAACATCTGGCTGGTTGGTATAGGCGATGACTCTATTTATACTCTCAATATGACAATTTAATGCTTCAGTCTCGGGATCGCCATTGCCAACTTGCCCTCCCGAAGTTTTACTTTGATCAATCGCTTCTTCTGTCAAATCAACGGACATCTTCTGTCCACCCACCTCAACCGACAATTCACCGGAAGCCGCATCATAACAAATTGTGGTGTAAGGAATACAGATTTTCTCATGTCCTGAAGGATCCACGAATTTGATCGGGTTTCCGGAAACATACGCATACCTGTTTATCCCTTCAGAAACGTCCGCCTGGGTAAACAAAGCTATCTGGGGCGAGTAATACCGCGCGTTGTAGTAATAAAGGCCGGTGGCGTCTTGATCTGATACCTGGCCGGTGTACTGGCGCTCTACAGCGCTCTGGTTCTCTGGTTCTCTGGCTCTTGTTTCTCCATACGGATAGTAGTTCTGCCGGCTGATTATATTCCCCTCACTATCAGTTACCATGGCAGTAGAGCCAAGGTGGTCGGAGTGAATATAAGACAGGGTTTCCTGGGCAAAAACGGGAAATGGAAGAAAAAAGAAAATAAAAATAAACAAAGACAGTAGTTTAAAATATTTCATTTAAGTTTATTATGGGTAAATATAAGGTTAATGTCAATAAAAAAACAGTAAAAAAGCTTAGTTTATTAAATTCGCAAGTTCTGAAGCAATTTTCTTTTGAACTGGCTATAGTGGTGTTTGTTCAAATCTAGCTCTTTTATTTCAGTGTGGCTATTTAGCAATTCTGTTAAGCTGTTTACATATGAATGCAGTTGATACTGTTGTATTAATTGCCCGTAATTATCCCAACTAAAATCATCTGTCTGCAATAAGCTGATAATATCAATCATGTCTTTCTTGCCTTTTAGGCTTATTTTCCTACCCATATAGGCAGTTTGTTTTAAAATCAGCAATAATTCAATTTTGGGAACAATAAAACCCTCGACTGACTGGGTATAATCTCTGATGTCGCTTATTCTAATCCCCAAATCCGAATAATAATCCAAATAGATATCAATACTGATCTGATTTACCCTTGTTTCGTATTTTTTCAACCGGTCATTTTTACTAAAATCGTATTTTTGCCTTATCTTTTCCAACTGGACATAATCAACGATTAAATCTATGTCTTTAGACTTTAAACCATGTGTATATAGCCATACGGCCCAGCCGCCGATCAAAACAAACTCAAATTCTTTTTGCCAATTTTGCAATACCTGCCAGCTCTGGCCAGTGATCAAATCATGATAATAGACCATTGATTTTCTCCCTTAAGGCATTAATAAACTCCTTGGCATACCAAGTATCTACATTCCACAAATCAACAAAGGTCTGCGCTAAAGTAGTATACTGACCATAATTGGATAAATACGGATCAGCTGCGAGGATATAAAGATTAGGACGCCCTTTAACCGGCGGGAAACGCTCCTTTATGGCGGTTAAAAACAACTTGCCGGCATATAAGCAAACAGAATCATAATCAGCCGGCGTATCATTAAAATTTAGCCGGTAAGCGCTATAAAGAGCAAAAACTACTCCGGGCGGTACGCTGGCCTCTAACTCTAGAATGGGTAAATCTACTTTTGTTTGATAAATAATATCTTTTCCCAAATTCCGCACGCTGGCCCAGTGGTAGAGCAATTTTTCCGCATCTTGCAGGCTAAAACCGCGACCGCCGACTTTGACCGCCCCCATCTGGCGGGGTAATTTCAAAGCTTGAAAAATAGTGCTGGTAGAATAAGAAAAATTAGCAGCCAGGTCTTTTTGGCTAAAAAAGTTATTCCCTTTTTCCAGGGTCTGATATAAAAGATGGCGCCAGATGATTTCGATTTTTTTCATTATTTTTACCCCTCATTTCGATTATATTAGAAAGATAATCACATGTCAAGAAAGGGCCTGACCCTAAACTAGGTTTAAAATCAATAAAATACTAAGGAAAAACAGAACCGCCCTCTTAAACCTAATTTTAGCCCTAAATCTCCAAATATCTTAATACTAATTATATGCATCAAGAACCGCTTGCATTTTTCTATTTATCTCAAGTAATAAACTCTCATAAATCTCATTACCTAAGCCGCCTTTTTTCATCATTTCAAGGAAATCTAGATCAGTTCTAAAAAGTTGCATTAATAAATTTAAATTATCTCTTTGATTCGCTCTTCTAAGAGCTAGACTTTTGTATCTATGTTGGGTCCAAAATAACTGTTCAGCTGTTGTTCTGCTAAAAAAACCGTTCGATAAAATAAATATACCTTGGCCATTCAGGCCCAAGGCTGTCCCTGCAGGACCATTTCCCATTCTAATCTCTACTCCCATCCTATCCAATTTTCTATAAAGAAAATCAGTTACCATTTTAAAATCACCCTTTTTTGCCATTCCTTCTATTGCTTTTAAGATTCTTGATTGCCTAAATA
>PFLI01000079.1 GCA_002785065.1 Candidatus Roizmanbacteria bacterium CG_4_10_14_0_8_um_filter_33_9 | reverse complement strand
TTTAAATCTAACTTAGAATCTAGCTTAGAATCCAAAGTAGCATCTAGCATCTCCTGAATGGCTGAAAGGTCACTTCTGGTTAGCATAAGAGTAATAATAAATGAATAATAAGTAAAAGTCTATATAATGTTTTTTTGTTTGTCAGCGGCTTTAAAGCCACATTTTGCATTCTTTAGACTGTTACAAAAGGATAGATAAATATATTAGGCTATTGACATGAGTCTGGCGCAATTGGTATAATGCACTTACCATCACCAGGGAGAACACGACCCATAAACTGCGTGTTTATGAGCAACGCCTCCCACTTTTTTTACATCTCTAAATTTTCCTTCTCTCGAAACAAAAAGATTTTATATTCCTGAAATAAGTTTGTCAATGAGGATGAAAGAGCGTTGAAATAGGCTAAATACACATATTTATACTATCCAAAGGTAAAAGGTTTTAAGTGAAGATGATCTTCTATACGAGCGACTCGAAGTTTAGCATCGGTGATATCGTTGTCAAAAGTTGAGATTACTAGATCGAGGTCCTTCCCCAATTTTTGCAACTCCTTTTTTATAGGTTTAGTCTCAATGCTAATTTCTTTTTTGACTATTTGTTGAATCGCTTGAAGGTCATCGTTTGTAAGCATAAGAGAATAGTAAATGATTAATAAACAAAAGTCTATATCATATTATCTTGTTTGTCAGCGGATTATAAGCAACAAAAGTAGAAGTTCAGCTTGTTATGAAAGGATATAAAGGTGATTAGCGGCTATCCCAAAGGCACAGAACCTGTTACTTAAGTGTCGTCCAAATAATCTTTTCTCCCTCGCACTATAGCTATATTGCTTCATTATTACGCTATACCCCTCTGCTTTCAAATTGTAAGGGTATAAATACCTAACCCGCCTTCGCTAAAAGCTACGGAAGGGCACAGCGGAGCTTTGATTTTAAATTAAGATTAGGTTATTAAACCAAGCTAAATTTTCAATTTGAAAGCTACGGTAGGTATATACCAAAAGTTGTAAAATCAAAGCAGAGTGGTATATAATACTTACATTATGAAAGTACTTTCGCTAGTTGGTGCTCGACCTCAATTTATTCAGGAAGCCGTTCTTAATAAAGAATTTATAAAACAAGGTGTAAATGAAGTTCTTGTGCACTCTGGTCAGCATTACGATTACAACATGTCATATTCTTTCATCGAAACGTTAGATATAAAAAAACCACAGTATTTTCTCGGAATAAAGGCAACTACTCATGCAGAAACCACAGGGCAAACAATGATTGAGTTTGAAAAAATCGCATATAAGGAAAAACCGACAGTTATATTAGTCAACGGTGATACCAATACAACACTAGCAGGCGCATTGGTAGCAGCAAAACTTAAAATTCCATTGGTTCATGTTGAGGCAGGGATTAGAATGGAACCGAAAACTATGCCGGAAGAGATCAATAGAGTTGTGACAGACCATGTATCACAGCTACTCACCTGCCCCAGTAAGCTAACCGTTGCAAATTTAAAAAAAGAAGGCATTGTTAATGGAGTTCATCTCGTAGGAGATGTCATGTACGATTTATTTCTTGCGATGAAATCAAATTTTGATCTTGAATACCACAAAAAACTTGTGCTAAAGGAAAACAATTATGTTATTGCCACAATACACCGAGATTATAATGTTGATGATCCACATGTGCTTGAAGCTATTCTTAAACAGTTGAGTTTAATTTCTGCTGAAATGAGCGTTGTTTTTCCTTTACATCCGAGAACAAAAAAGAGGATCAAGCAATTTGGTTTAAACAAGTATTTAAAAAAACTTCTCATAACTGAGCCACTTAACTATTTTCAACTTATGGGTTTGACTAGAAATACATATAAAGTAATAACTGATAGTGGTGGTTACCAAAAAGAGGCTTTCTATTTTCAGAAACAAGCGATTGTAGTGATGCCTGATACTGGTTGGAGAGAGTTGCTGGGATGGAATTATTTAGCAGACTCAGCTAAAATATCGTCATTGATATATAAAAAACCAATATGTATTCCCCCACAAGATGTATATGGTAAAGGAAATGCCGGACATAAAATAGTTTCATTATTAAAAAAATCATTTCAATAATATGACAATAGCAAATAAAAAATTTTTAGTCATCGGAGGAGCTGGCTTTATCGGTTCGCACGTTGTGGATCAATTATTGAAAGAAGATGTAAAAGAGGTGATTGTATACGACAATTTTTCCCGTGGGTCAGAGGAGAATTTGAAAGAAGCAATGAAAGATAAAAGATTGACGATTATCAAGGGAGATATACTACATCGTGATTTTTTAGAAAAGGCAATGGAGGGAGTGGATGGCGTATTCCATTTGGCAGCAGTTTGGTTACTCCATTGTCATGAATATCCGGAGACTGCGTTTGATGTTAATATAAAAGGTACTTTCAACGTAATTATGTCTGCAATAAAGCAGAAGGTTGGGAAGCTAGTATTCTCCTCCTCTGCCAGCGTATACGGGAATGCATTGGAGTTACCAATGACTGAAGATCATCCCTATAACAACGAGACATTCTACGGGGCAACAAAAATTGCAGATGAGCATATGTTTAAATCTCTCGGAAAAAGATATGGATTAAACTGGGTTGGTTTACGCTATATGAATGTGTATGGCCCGCGCCAAGATTACCACGGCGCTTATACCGCAGTCATGCATAAGATAATTGATAGGCTTGAAGAAAAGAAAAAGCCAATTCTCTATGGCGATGGCTCCCAACAGTACGACTTTGTGTACGTGGGAGATGTGGCAAGGGCAAA
>PFLI01000143.1 GCA_002785065.1 Candidatus Roizmanbacteria bacterium CG_4_10_14_0_8_um_filter_33_9 | reverse complement strand
CGGAGAACAATGGAAATATACCATCAAGCTAATATCTGAAAAAATTGACCTTATAAAAAATAATTACACAAATATAACTATATATAATCCTGAAGCCCGAGAAACTTTTTTCCAATATGCTTTTTATAACATTAATGACGCACACATAATAATTGATCGTATGAAAAATCAAAATTATATCTATCAAAATATAAAAGTTACCATATTATGTCCAAAAAAGGTACCAAAACAAAATGAACTTGTTGTTATGAATAGAGAATTTTGTGGTGTACCTTCAAAAGAAGAAACAAATATACTTACAACTATCGAACCATTGGATCGTAGCGGAAATGATTACTATTTTTTTTCTGGCAGGTAATAATAACCTTAATGAAAAATAAAATATGCAGTCCTAAATGAATAGTTTGAGTAAGGAATGGATTCGTTAAACTTTTTTTCTGCTTCATATTGAGCATATTGCTTTTCTGTTAAACAAGTATCCATAATTATTTCTCTCTGTTTAGTAAATATTGGATTAACAGGACATTTAATCAGCTCTAGACCATTTATTTTATAAGGTGCCCCTTCTTTTATTATGCTTTGAACATTTTTTATGTTGATATTGTTATTAAAAAATAAATAACTAAAGAGAATATCACGGGGGGAATTTACGTAAACCTTATAAGGTTTTTTGTTCGTTGTTAAATAATTGGCAATCTGACGCTCATTTTCAAAATATAATTCGGACATGGTAATATATCGTCTTCCATAATAGTTATATATGAAAAAAATTAACTCAATAGAAAAAAATATAAAAAAGAAAACAAACAACCCCCTCTTTATTTGAGGCTTAAGTTTTTCTTGAAAATCTAAAAAAAAGATAATTCCACATGAAATAATAAAGGCATAACCGACTGAGGAAAGGATTGAACGAATTGAATAGCTTACATAACTAATATTGACTATTGAGGGTACTAGTCCAATAAATATAATTCCAACTAGAAAAAAGTATTCCCATTTCATTTTTTTCCCTAAATATAAAAGACCTAATAAATAAAAGAGCGCGGTTGTTAAAAAAAATTGACCAGTAAAAGTCGTAGCATATAAAGAAGAATCGTCTCCTTTAACAAATAAATATTTCAAATCTTGTCCGTTAATAAAAACATCTCTCATATATAAAAACATAGCGGTTAGTTTGTTATCAAAAACTCCCGCTATCTTTTGAGGAACAATTGAAGTATTTCTTTTATATATAACCTCATTTGACCATTTTTCAAAACCTGAAAAAGCTACATCATTAATTCGACTTTTCATTAGATTCCCATCTATAACAATAGATAAGCCAATTAAGACAAGAAAAAAAAGTAAATGGATAAAACTATTCTTGATAAATCCCGACATTTTTCTTTTACTTAGATACTCAAAAAATTCTAAATATACAAGTAATATGGGAATTAATGGCCTAAATCCATGATAAGAAAAAAAGGAAAGAAAGAATAGGAAATAAGAAAATAGACGTTTTTTCTTAAGATTGCACAATATACCTCCTAACAATAACGGAAAAGCTATGCCAATTTCCAAAGTCAAACGTGTCAGATGAAACACACCCGGGCTAAAACAAAAAATAAGCGCTGTCCAAAAAGAGAGACGTTCATTTTTCGTAATGTGTTTAATAATTTCATACACAAGAAAAGGAAGCGATAAAGATATCAAAACAAATAATAATCGCGCTAAAAAAACAGTCTTTATTGGAATAATCAACCACCATAAAGCAGCTATATACATGGGAACAAATGGAACATATGGATCAATGCCAAGAAATTCGAGTGATAGAACATTTCCATATAAATCTCTTCCTGTTTTTGCCAAAGAATATCCAGAAAGCATAATATCACGCTCTCCTCGAAGCAATGATAATTGATCTAAAAAAGGGAGCTGAATAAGGAAAAAAATGAATGTTAAAAAAATTAATTTCTTATGATTTTTCAAATATGAAATCATGCATTATTTGATAGAAATATAACCCTGTTCTTTTAATTTCTGTAATAACTCTTGTTCGTTTTCGTTGCGAAGGTATAGATCTGTTCTAAAATTAAAGGAAGAAGGACTTTTCTCAACCTGAATTCCTTTAATATTTTCAATTGAAGTATATTTACCCTTCGTCCAGTCAACAAAAAAAGCTCCAAATTCCATTGCAGGAGTCATAAAAATGGAAGCTTCATGTTTATAAATAATTAATTTTGGAGGATTTTTTTCGAATTGATTTAAAAAACTATTTTTAAAATAATCACTTTCCCTAAATTGAGGAAGAAGTGTCGGAAATTTACCGGGAAGTAAAGCTTTCTTCACGAAAAATGACTCATGAGGTTCATAGGGACCAATCCAAAAGTAATCCCCTTTCCCAAGTATTTCATCAATAAATGAAGCTGAATAAGCAACGTCATATATTCCTGGCATCTTCTGCGTATATCTTTGATAAAACTTATCATATGTATTTTTTAAAAGAAACAACGATGCAAAAACGAGAAAAAATAATAACAGAACTGTTAGTGTTTTTTTAAATAGTTCAAAATATTCTTCTTTGAACTTAATATTCTTATATCTCCATAACAATACAAACACGGAAATAAATCCAAGCGCAATAAACATTCCGGATTGATAATCTGTCTCGCCAATATGCATTAAATTACTCCGAGGGGCAGAAAATGAAAGGATAATAAAATACAACAAGAAAAGTATTTTGTTTTCAATAAAAAGAAACAAGAGTAAGATAAAACTTCCTAAAGCTATAGTTAAATCAACAGGAAAAAATAAATTAAATTCTTTTATTCGAACGAGCAAGGGAATATATGTTTGATAAAAATTAAAGATAAGAGTAAGTGCA
>PFLI01000057.1 GCA_002785065.1 Candidatus Roizmanbacteria bacterium CG_4_10_14_0_8_um_filter_33_9 | reverse complement strand
TGAATAATGAACTTTTAGTCTTCTTTTTTTATAAAAAAGGGAGCCATTCGGTAATAGGCATTATATTAAAGACAAGAAAGTTCCACACATAGAAAAAAATTCCTGGTAACAGCAAAAACAATATGGGACGGATTTTAGGAGATATAAGAAATTGATCAAACGCAATACATGCCAAAGGCCAAAGAGGTAAGCTGTAACGAGAAATATCACGGTGTTGAACAAAAAGAGTCGCCGTAAAAAGAACAAGGGTAAAATAGAAAAAACTTCTGTATTTACTATCTTTTAGATATAAAACAGTTGTTCCATAGACAAAAAAATAAAACAAAATGTCCTCTAGCCATGCAGTTCCAACCCATTTTGCTTGAAAATTAAAAACTGAAAATGGAAAAACGAGATGAATATTATCTCCTGATTGAAAATAACTCAAAAAATTACCCGTTTGGAATCCATAAAGTACACAAACTAAAATAAAACCGAGAGGAATTAATCCTATCCATAAAAAACGGGGATTTATTTTTTTTGTTTTTCTTATATTTTCTATCCAAACTAAGCTATACGCGACAAATAACAAAATACCTGGTGTTTTTGTCATCACACTCAAAGCTCCCGCAATACCGGATAGTACAAATCGTTTTGACTCAAAAAAGAAAAGTGATAATAAAACTAAAAAAATAAAAAGACTTTCTGGAGCTCCAGCTGATCGAACAACTAAAAAACGAGGAAGAAAAAGAAATATTGAACTTAATAGAAGAGGATTTTTTGTTAATTTAAAACGTGTTATAACATAGTAAAACAAACACGCGAGAGCTCCGGAAAAAAACAGGTTAACAACTAACATTCCTTTTAAATATCCAAAAATTGGAGATATCAGACGTATAGATAATGGATAAAGGGGTAAATGTGCGGTAAAATACGTAGAATCTTGAGAAAGCGAACTATCCCGGTTTATTTTTGATATTTCTTTAGGATTATAAAATGTTTTCGCCGGAATTATATATAATGGCCCGTCATATTGCTTATATATATATTGAAAATTTGAATTTTCGATTTTCAAACCAAACCATGATGGAATACGAAATAAAAACGGAAACCATAGAAAAAAAGTGCTTGTTAAAACAATACAAATTAAGGTAAAATAAGGAATTATGCGCTTAAACATGATAAAAAATTGGCTTATAAAAAACAAACTTCTAACTATTATTATAGCATGTACTATGTTTCTTCGCCTCTTTCGGCTAGGTGACTTTGCCATGTTTTTAGCAGATCAAGGAAGAGATGCTCGGATAATTAGAGATATTGTCACATTTACGCATTTTCCTGCAATTGGTCCGCCTAGTTCTATCGGTCAAGTTTTTTTAGGACCTTTCTTTTACTATCTTGTCGCTCCATTTCTATTTATTTTTAATTTTAATCCTGTTGGTTTAGCTTATGGAGTCTCTATTCTTTCAATTTTAGGAATAATTTTCGCCTATTTCATAGTAAAAAAAAAGGTCGATTCTCTAACAGCAATTATTTTTCTTATTTTTACATCATTTTCATCTGAACTTATCCATTTATCGCGCTTTTCATGGAATCCTAATCTCCTTCCAATATTTTCATTTTTTACATTTTACTTTTTCTCTGAAATGTTGGAAAAAAAGAGTGTAAAAAAGGCTATTTTATTTGGTGTTTTTTTCGGTTGCTCTTTTCAACTCCATCATCTTGCGGCTCTGTTCGTACTTCCTTGTTTGTTAAGTTATACCATCTTTTTCTTCAAAGATTCAAATAAGACAAAACACCTTATTACACTACTTTTTTCGCTTTTAGCTTTTGGAGTAATTTCATTTCCATTATTTTATTTCGATCTTAAACACGATTTTCTCAATTTGAAAAATCTTATCTCTCTTTTTAAAGAACAAAATATGATCGCGGGAGGATCATTAATTACTCGAATTCTTGAGACAAATAGATCTCTAATAAATACTGTATTTCAGTCAAACATGAACATTCTTATCACCTCAATTTCTACCACATTGTTATTACTGGTGTTTTTTATACTTCAAAAAAAACTAAAAAAACCCTTTTTTCTTTGGATACA
This sequence comes from Candidatus Roizmanbacteria bacterium CG_4_10_14_0_8_um_filter_33_9, assembly GCA_002785065.1. Lineage (GTDB taxonomy): Bacteria > Patescibacteriota > Microgenomatia > UBA1406 > GWC2-37-13 > UM-FILTER-33-9. The sequence continues at coordinate 10,613 of PFLI01000057.1, read as the reverse complement.
TTTTTTCAACACAGTTTCTTTTACTTATCTCTTTAGTCTATTAAGCAGTGAAAGACATCCTCATTATTATGGCGCTGTTTACACAAGTTTTTTTGTCATACTCGCCTTTGTCGTTTCACATTTGTGGAAGAAAAAATATATATTCAATAAAATTTTGTTAATAATTCTAGTAATTGCTTATTTAGTTATAAACGCTCGAAATTTTTACTTTATAAACGGTCCCGCAAACAACCAAATGGCTTATTCTAAACGTGTTGCGGATTCAATTAAGCAAAGGATGAGCGAAAAGAGCTTTAATTTTGCAACGTATCCGACAGATTTTTCAAGTGAAGAAAGTTTTATCTATTATCTTGAACTTGACGGATATAAGTTGGCTGACAGAGCAAAAGGTGAAGTGTCCAATCAAATGTTCCTCGTCTGTAATAAAGCGCCTTGCCTTGTAATAGATTCACCATCATGGAATATTTCAATGTTTGGAAAAACAAAAATTGATACAATGTGGAAAGTAGAAGATCTACAAATTTTTAAACTTATACATGCAAAATAAACTCACCATTTCACTAGTTATCCCTTGTTTTAATGAAGAAACCAACATTCAAAAAGGAGTACTTGATAAAATTGCTAACTTTACTAAAGAAAAGGGTGGATTTATTGAAGTACTTATTGTTGATGACGGATCAATTGATAAATCTACCGAAATAATTCAACGAGATTATTGTAACAATTTTTCCAAATTTAGACTTATTAAAAATCCTCATCAAGGAAAAGCATATACCGTAATAAAAGGTATAAAAGAGGCAAAAGGAGACTATGTTTTGTTTACCGATATGGATTTGGCAACACCGATTGAAGAATCATTAAAATTAATCGAGGAAATTAAAAACGGTTTTACAATTGTCATTGGTTCACGGAATACACATCGTGAAGGAGCACCTTTGCTTCGAAAAATTATGGCGGTTGGATTCATTTATATTCGGAATTTTTTTATTGGTCTTAAAAATATTAGAGATACTCAATGTGGTTTTAAAGTTTTTCAAAGAAAAACTGCACTTAATATTATAGAACATCTTCATGTTTTTAATAAAAAGAAAACAATTAAAGGATCTTCCGTATCAGCAGGATTTGATTTGGAATTTTTATTTTTAGCAGCAAAATCTAAAGCAAAAATTAAAGAAATTCCTGTTACATGGAAACATGTAGAAACCAAAAATGTAAATTTTCTTAAAGATGCATTTGAAACTTTAAAAGACATTCTTCTGATCAAGTATTATGACGTCATTCAAAAATATCATCTTTAATAGAAGGTTCGTGTTTCCATTCCTTATTTTTGTATTCTCTTTATGTGTTGTTTTCTTTGAATTTTTGAATATTCCTAAAAATACAACCTTTGATGAGATCGAATTTGCCAAATTGGCACTACAGCTTAATAATAAACCGTATACGCCTTACAGTATGTATGCAACAGGTCACGCAACTCTATATTTTTATATTATTTTATTTTCTTTTAAACTATTTGGAGTAAGTCTTTTCTCTCTTCGGCTACCTTCTGCAATATTTGGAGTAATCAACCCATTAATCTTTTATTTTATAATGAAAAAAGTTTTTAAACCCTTTTGTCATCCCGAATTTATTTCGAGATCTTTAAATAATAAAAAGATGCCGAAACCCTCACAGGAAGAACAAGTTCGGCATGACAACTTTTTATTACAATATTTACCGTTAATTTTATCTTTCATTTTTATTACTCTCCGATGGTATTTTAATTTCGCTCGTTTTGGATTCGAAGTCACGTTTCTTCTTTTTCTTGAGCTAACGTCATTGTTATTTATTTTATTATTTTCTGAAAAAAAACAGATAAAATATCTCATTTTATCTGGTATTTTCACAGGATTAGCCTACAATTCATATCAACCTGGGAGAATATTTATCTTAGTCCCTTTCTTTTTTTTAGTTACTAAAGTATTAATTAATAATGTCGTCCCGATAAAAGTCGGGGTCCATCAAAGTATATTAAATAGATTCCGGATTAAATCCGGAATGACAATACTACTTTATTTTCTTATACCTTTTATCATTCTTATTTCCCCCCTCACCTTTTATTTAAACATCCATAAAGATACCCGTTTTTATCAACAGTTCTATCCAGATAACCACGAAATGACTCTTCAGGAAAAAGAAACTTTTTTTGTCCGTAATCTATCCTCAACGATTGGTATTTTTAATATTAAAGGAGATGTAAATGGCCGTCATAACTATCCAAATAAATCAGCTTTAAATCCTATATTGGGTATTTTATTTATCGTTGGATTATGTATTTCAGTAAAAGGATTAAAAAAAAACAATAATCAAATGTTTTTACTATGGTTTTTCCTCTCTCTGGCACCAACATTAGTTACCTATCCGTGGGAAAATCCTAATATGCTTCGAACTTTTACTGTTATTCCTTCTGTTATTTATTTTATTGGTCTTGCTATTAAAACAATCCTTGACATAAAAATAATTCAAAAAATAATATATAGAAAAATTCTATTCATGACTATTTTTGGTCTTATTTTCATTTCATCGGTTTATGAACTCCGAACATATTTTGTTCATCAATCAACAGTTTTTAAGGAAGCATTCGAAGCAGAAAGACCTCTTAAAACATATTTAAATATTAAAAATGAAAAGTAGTTTAATTATTCAAAAAAATAAAGCACAATATGTACTTTCATTAATTATCCTTACTATGAGCCTGATATGGATAGCGGTTGCATTACGTTCACATTCAAATAACGCAACTCATTTTAACTTCAAAGAATATGAAAAAAAATATTATGAATCACAATGGGCTATACCTAATAGTAAAAAACCAATTTCTGACGAAACACTTTATACGTATGCTGGATATAAGTACATCAACGGAACTAATCCTATATTAATTAACCCTGAAGCACCTCCTCTTGGAAAATATTTAATCGGACTATCAATTCTATTATTCAATAGTCAAGAAACTATAAATATATTAGTGGGTTTATTTTGTCTTGTACTTATTTACAAAATAATATTTACTGTCACATCGTCAGTTTTTTATTCAATTATTGGAGTTTTTTTTACATCGATAAATACATTATTTATCGACCAATTAATTCATACTCCTCAGCTGGAAATATTTCAACTCTTGTTTATCTTATTAATTTTTATTTGTGTAATACAGTATCAAAAAAATAAAAATGTTTCATGGATTATATATATAGGAATATTATTAGGATGTTTTTTTTCTATTAAAGCATTTTTTTTACATTTCTCGCTAGCATTATTATGGCTAGGAATTTATTTTTTTACTTTAAATAAATCAAAAAATAAAAAAAATTTATTTAGCTTTGTAATTATTATTACAATTGCTTTGATAGTATTTACCCTTACCTATTTTAATTATTTTTTTCATAATGGAACTTTAAGAGGATTCTTAGGTGTTCAAAAATGGATTATGCTTTTTTATCAAGATTCCAAAATTGAAACTTTAAAAATTATGGGAGGGTATATTTCTCTTATTTTTTTCAATAAGTGGAGATTCTGGAGTAATGGATATCCTCTCATATCATATGATTCCTGGTCAATATTGTGGCCATTTATTTATATTCTAGGCATATATTCTGTTTACATCCTCAAAAAACATCAACTTCTGCTATCTATTATTTCATTTATAGGAGCATATTCACTTTTTTTATTCTTTATTCCAGTTTTTCCTCGCTACTTATTACTTTTATTTATCCCTTTAACAATAGTAGGTACTGTTTTTTTACATTCAAAAACAAGTTTAAATAAATTATGAAAAATAATGATTTTAAATTAACAAAACACATATTTCTTATTCTTTTTCTCATATTTTTTTTTCTTTTTAATGCCTATCAAATTATTAAAAATACTTCGCCCTTTTTTGATTGGGATGAATCAATTTATGCTCAAGTTGGTAAAGAAATGATTCAGAAAAAATCTTTTTTTGTTCCGTTATGGCAAGGTCGTGCATGGCTTGATAAACCTCCTCTTCCCTCTCTTGTTTATGGACTCACTCAACTGATTCCTATTAAACCTGAGATATCTACCCGTCTTATAACTCTCTTATTAAGTTGCATTACTCTTATTCTGTTGTATTTGTTTACCTTCCATAATATTAAAAAAATATTACCATCCCTTCTTACCGTCATAATTACCGCCTTTATCCCTATATTTTTGCAGCGCACACAAGCTCTTAATGTCGATGTTTTTCTTCTATTGGGATGGTTAGGTTACGTATTATATCATGATCGGTTTTGGATAAGCACTCTATTTCTTCTTGTTGCTGTACTCAGTAAGTCTCTCCTAGGTTTCTATCCTATCGGGATATTTGTATTATTCCATACTTATCAATTGTTGACGAAACAAATAAACCAAGGAAAATTTATTCACTTAATTAAACGGCTTCTTTATCAGTGTTTTATTGCTTCCGTATGGTTTATTGTCATGTATTTGTTTTATGGGCAAGAATTTATCCGTTATCACTTTATTGAAAGTCATTTTAAACGGGTTACCGCCTCAATTGAACAACATTTTGGCCAACGGACTTTTTATATCGATATAATCATTGATCAATTAAAATGGCTTATAATTCCGGGGATTGTCTCAGGAATTATTTTGACCTATACATATATAAAGAACAAAAATATGAAACAGTATCTCTTTACTCTTTTTTTTATTCCTTGGTTTATTTTCCTCAACCTGACGAAGACAAAAATTGCATGGTACATTTATCCAGTACTTCCCCAGTTTGCGTTGCTATCTTCTTACCCTTTAACCTTTTTCAAAAATAAACTAATAAATACAGTGTATTTTATCGGCGCACTCTTCATTCTGTTTAACTATATCAATCCTTTTTCTGGCATTCTGACCAGTTCGTATTCCCAACTGGAAGATCATCATCGCATAGCTACAAATGCTAAAGTAAATAAATGTGAAAAACTTTTTGTATTGGTCGGTGATAATACCAGAACTTCTTATGCAACCCTCAAATCAATGAATCTTGTTATATCGACAACAACTTGGTGGGGGAATCACCCATCAATTGCTTATTATTCACAAGCAAAAACAACATTTATCTATAATACAAAACAGGCAATTGATAAATATATCAATTTAAACAATAAATCGTGTTTAATAATAGAAAAAAACGATCTTTCACTTTTTCCACCTATAAGCAAAGCCAGAATAGTATCAACAAATAACAAAACATATATACTATTCAAGGGTAAATAAAGGCTATAAATGGTATAATAAACTATGTTTGATATACAAAGTATTTTTCAATGGATAAAAAACCATTTTTCAAAAAAAGACATTATTTTTATTGCGATTCTTGCCTTTTTTTACTTCTTAATTCGACTAATCAATCTCGAACAATTACCTATTTTTAATGATGAAGGAATTTATATTCATTGGGCTAAAGTTGCTTGGCATGATGCTTCTTGGAGGTTTGTCTCCCTTACCGATGGCAAACAACCCCTCCAAACATGGGGAACAATCCCCTTTCTCAAGCTTTTTCCCGATAATGCTCTTCTTGCAGGTCGTCTATTTTCTGTTGCTACCGGATTTTTTGGCTTAACTGGTTTTTTCTCATTACTTTTTTATATTTTTAACAAGAAAACAGCTTTAATTGGATCATTGATATATATTATTACTCCTTATTTTCTTTTTTATGATCGTATGGCTATGGTTGATTCTGGAGTAAATGCATTTTTTATTTGGATCCTCTTTTTTTCCATTTTATTGGTAAAAACTATCCGGCTAGATGTTGCTCTTCTTTTCGGACTCGTTGCAGGAATGGGACTTTTAGCTAAATCATCAGTCCGATTATTTGTGGGTCTTTCTCTTTTAGCACCAATACTTATCAATGATTCATTTATCAAATTTAAAAAACAAAAAATAAAATTATTATCCTTTTTTACTTTATTTGCTATTGTTGGATTCTTAGCGATTGCTATTTACAATATTCAGCGACTTTCACCATTTCTTCATTTTGTAGAAGAAAAAAATAAAACGTTCGTAATGACATTTGGCGAATGGAGACAGAACCCCTTTGCGGTATTATTTCATAATCTAAGAACAATCCCTTATTATGTTTTTTCTGAATTAGGTTGGATTATTGTTCCCTTTGGAATTTTGGGATTAAGAAAATTGTTTATCAAAGATAAAAAATTATTTTTTTATCTTATAGCTTGGATCCTTACTCCTTATATTGGAATATCTTTATTGACTCGTGTTCTCTTTCCCCGATATATTATTTTTTTTGGAACATTAATCGTCGTTTTCGCATCCTACTATTTAGGAACTATAAAAAAACAAATGCTATTGATTGGTTCACTCTTAATCATTCTCCTTGGAACATTATTTTTTAACTATTCAATCTTATTTGACTATTCACAAATTCCTTTTCCACCAACAGACCGAGGCCAATATGTCGAAAGTGTGACTGTTGGATACGGAATTAAGGACATAATTACTTATGCTCGTGAAAAATCGAAAGAAAAACCAGTTATTATTCTAGCCGAAGGTGATTTTGGAATGACAGGAGACATCTTGGATGTTTTTTTACGAAAAGAAGACCAAATTTTTATTAAGGGCTATTGGCCACTTGGAGATAAGGAACTACTTCAACACCAAGTAGATTTACAAAAAAATTATGTTTATATTGTAACTTCCCACTCTCTTGAATATCCTAAGCATTGGCCCGTTAAGTTCATTAAGAGCTATTATAAACCGAATAGATCATCGGTCATTTATTTACTTGAGCTCACTCAATAATGAAGAAATATTTGTCTTTTAGTTTTATTATTGTTCTTATTGGAGTTATTTTTTTTCTTGGAAAAAATCTAAGCCCATTTGATCTTCGATTGTTTTCTTTTCATGATGATACACAAGCAGCTCGTATAAGTGAGTTTATATTTAATTTAAAGTCCGGAATTATTCCTCCCCGTATCGCACCGCATCTTTCTTTTAGTTTAGGTTTTCCAATTTTTAATTACTACGCTCCTTTTGCATATTGGATTACTTCATTTCTTAGTTTTTTTGGATTTTCTATACCTATAACTCTTAAGTTGTCATTTTTATTAAGTATTATTACTGCTTTTATAGGAATGTTTTTATTTCTCAAACTTTTTTTTAGTAAATACGCATCGTTGCTTGGAGCTGTTTTATATTCAGGATCCACCTGGTTTGCTGTTGAGATTTTTATCAGGGGAAATCTTTCTGAGGTTTGGTTTATAGCACTATTTCCAATAACTCTTTTTATTCTTTATAAGAATACCAAAAAAAATTCAAATATACTTCTCGTAATATCGGTAATTATCGTCTCATTTTTATTAACTTCTCATAATGTTTTATCACTTTTCAGTTTGTTAATATTATGCGTATATATTTGTTTTCTTCCCCATAAAAAAAGGGGTTTTTTCGTACTCATTTTTGCTCTATTTTTAAGTTCATACTTTCTTATACCTGCACTTCTTGAGTCAAATTTTACACATGCAACGGAAGTTGCAAAAAAAACCAATTATCAGGATCATTTTCTTTGCCTGAATCAGATTTGGCAAGCAAAAACATGGGAATTTGGAGGATCGACGAAAGGATGTGAAAATGATGGAATGCCATTTATTCTTGGTAAACTTCCTATTATTTTAAGTATGTTTGGAATTGTTTTTCTTATAGTTGATTTTATAAAGAAAAAAGTAAAAACTATTTCCATACCAGTATTTGTTTTATTATTAACACTGATATCGATTTTTTTAACTTTATACCAATCGTCTTTTGTTTGGTATCTTTTTTCAGCAATACTATCACTATTCCAGTTTCCATGGCGATTCCTTGTTTTTGGGATGTTTGGAATTGGATATTTTGGTGCCTATATGGGAAACAAAATTAATAACCGTTTATCTCTTATTCTTTTTCCTCTCATATTTTTTTTACTCTTTATATCGGGAAAATATTTTTCAAAACCATGGCTTATGTCCAATAATGAATTTCAGTTAAAATTTCTTTCTGAAAACTATATTTATAGAACAGTTGCATTTAATATTTCTGAATACCTAACAAAACACGCAGATTACTCGTATTGGAAAAGTTTTGATGGTTCAATAAACTCTGGTAAAGATTTGACAATTCCTGTAGACATGAAACAACCCGCTACTTTATTAACAAAGTCAACTTATATGACACGATTTAATAATCCGTTTTATAAGGAAATCGAAACAAACACAGAAGTTAAATTAGCTTTAAATATTCACTACATTCCCTTATGGAAAATAAAAATAAATAATACTGATTATATTCCGACTACATTTGATCGTTTAGGAAGACCCATCTTATTATTAAAAAAATCATCAAACCTCATTTATTATTACGAACAAACATCTATTGAAAAACTAAGCAACTCATTAACCATTGTTAGTTCCATACTTCTCTGTCTGTTACTATTTTCTAAACCATTATGGCGCAAACTGAAACCTATTCTCAAATAAAGCAAAAATCAATCGTAAGCACAGTAAGCCTCTTTATTCAAAGTGGATATTCCGCTTTTCTAGGATTAGTTGCAAACTTGGTAGTTACTATTATTCTATCCCCAAAAATTTTTGGGATATATATTACAACTCTTTCCATTATCTCGGTATTAAATTATTTTTCTGATATTGGACTTGCTGCTTCACTTGTACAAAAAAAAGAGGTGACAAAAGATGATATAAAAACTACATTCACCATTCAACAAATTCTTATTATTTCAATAATTGGAATAGGGTTCATATTAACAAACTTTATAAAAACGTTTTATAAACTTCCAACTGAAGGAATAACATTATATTGGGCACTTCTTATCGCTTTTTTTATCTCTTCACTCAAAACTATTCCCTCAATATTCTTAGAACGTAAAATTCAATTTCAAAAAATAGTTTTCGTACAAATGATTGAAAATACTATCTTTTACCTAACGGTAATACTTTTTGCTTTTTTAAAATTTGGGCTTTTAAGTTTCGCTATTGCGGTTTTATTAAGAGCATTTGTTGGACTTGTTGTCATTTATTCAATCTCATTCTGGATTCCTAAAATCGGAATCTCTTCAAAAAGTTTAAAAAAACTTCTTTCTTTTGGCCTTCCTTTTCAAGCAAGTTCATTTCTCGCTCTCTTTAAAGATGATCTCATTATTTTATTCTTAGGAAAAATACTTGGATTTGAAGCTTTAGGATATATTGGCTGGGCAAAAAAATGGGCAGAAGCTCCAATTCGAATTATTATGGACAACATTAGCCGGGTACTTTTTCCGGTGTTTGCGCGTATACAAAATAACAAAGAAAAAGTTGCACATTTGGTCGAAAAAATTATTCAATATCAAACATCGCTTCTTACACCAATAATTCTTGGAATGGCTCTTATTATGGATAAGGTAGTTTTTATTATTCCAAAATACGGAAAATGGGCTCCGGCTATTCCCCTTTTCTATTTATTTTGCATTTCAGCTTTTTTTTCTTCATATTCTTCTCCATTTATCAATTTGTTTAATGCATTAGGTTACGCAAAAATACCCTTTATTTTTATGACTATTTGGACTATTAGTACATGGATTTTAACTCCATTATTAACTAAGTTATTTGGAATCTATGGTTTTCCTATTACTATAGTAATAATGTCTGTTTCCTCAATATTCGTTATGCTTAAGGCAAAGCAGATAGTAAAATTTGATCTTATCGGATCTGTTTATAAACCTATACTATCAACCATAATTATGGGGATTAGCGTAAGCATTATACTTCTGTTTGTTCAAAATCCATATCTTGCAATAATACTTTCATTTATATTTGGATCAACTATTTATTTTTTTTCTATGAAGAATATTTTTAATATAAATCTTATTACTGAACTTAAAACATTAATTAAAAAATAATAACTATGAATACTGTATCCACCATTATCGTTGTTAAAGACAATCCTCCTCATTTATTTGAGACTTTAGATTCCATTGATTCATTTTCATCTGAGATCATTATTGCTAATATCGGCATTGATCCCAATCTCAAAAAACAGTTATTAGAAATACATAAAATTAAAATTATTGAAATAAAGGAATCTGTTCCTTATGTGGAAATTATTCGTGAAAAAATAAAACAACAATCAAAAAACGAATATGCGCTTTTTTTAGATCCTGACGAAGTTCTTAGTAAGCAACTCGTTGAAGTGCTCAAATCAAGTATGGGAACATATGATTATGTTAGAATTCCTCGAAAAAATATCATTTTCGGGAAATGGATAGAACACTCCCGTTGGTGGCCGGATTACCAAATTAGATTTTTTAAAAAAGATAGTATTGTATGGCCAACAGAAATACATAAACAACCAAAAACAACCGGAAAAGGATTAACTCTAGAATCAAAAGAAGAAAATGCCATTGTTCACTACAACTATGAGTCAATTGATGAATATATGCAAAAAGCATTACGTTATGCAAAATCTGAAGCAAGTTCCAATTCTGATAAAAAAAATGATCTATCGTTACATGAGACGATCCGTCTCTCAATTTCAGAATTTATGAGCCGTTTTTTTGCTTATGAGGGATATAA
>PFLI01000073.1 GCA_002785065.1 Candidatus Roizmanbacteria bacterium CG_4_10_14_0_8_um_filter_33_9 | reverse complement strand
AAAACCGAGAAGGGGTTTGTCGCAATTATCCACCGCGGTGATTGTTCCCTAGATAACAAAAAGGTAAGAAAACTTCTCAATGTCGAGAGCTTAAGGATGGCAACCGATGAAGAATTTACGAAATTAACTGGAGTTGTTCCAGGAGCTGCTCATGTGTTAAATCCTGTAACAATTACGTTGATCGACAAAAAAGTATTTGATCAAGAAATATTAAACGGCGGCTCAGGGAGTCTGTTGTATACATTTCGTTACAATACTTCCGACCTAAAAAAAATACCAAAAAGTCAGGTTGTTGATATTTCAAAAATTGCAGTCACAACAACAGCATTTTCATTGGGAAAAAAGAGAGTTTTTTCTGGAATCCGCGCAACTGGAAGACTTCATTTGGGCAATTATCTTGGTGCTGTTAAAGGAATGCTTGAATTGCAAAATTCCAATCAATTTGAAACTGTGTATTGCGTTGTCGACGTACACACGATAACAACTCCGTATGAAGTTGAATTATTACGAAAAAACAAAAGAGAAATTATTATAGATTATCTTGCTGCAGATCTTGATCCTCAAAAAAGCATAATTATTTATCAATCAGATATTCCCGAACATACTGAACTGGCTTTTTATTTTTCCTCAGTAATGTCTATAGCCCGAATGCAACACCTCCCAACTTTTAAGGATAAAGTCAAACAACACCCAAACCACAATACGATGGCGCTTTTAAACTATCCAATCCTTATGGCAGCAGATATTTTAGTTTATAAAGCAAGTTTAGTTCCTGTAGGTATAGATCAAGAACCGCATCTTGAAATTGCCCGAGAAATAGCACGAAAAATGAATCAACAATTTGGAATGGATTTTCCCGAACCAGTGCGGTTTGCAACTAAAGGAGAATATATTCCCTCATTAACAGGAGAAGGAAAAATGAGCAAGTCAATTGAAGGAAGTTACATTAATCTTACTGATTCACTCGATGAAATAAGAAAAAAAGTAAGATCTATTCCAACTTCATCAACGGTCGGAGGAGAAATGAATAAAGGAATAAAGACATTGTTTACTTATGGTGATTTATTTACACCAAATTCTTTACAACAATATAAAGATTTGTATAATAAAGGCGCTCTTAAATTTATTGATTTAAAAGAAAATATAGCCCATCATATTTTTGAAGAACTAAAACCATTTCAGGAAAAACGAAAAGAACTTGAGAAGAATCCTATTTATGTTGACTCTGTCATCAAAGAAGGAGCTATAAGGGCCCGCGCTATTGCCAGTAAAACCGTAAAAGAGGTTAGGGAGAAAATGGGATTTTTATAAGTGAACGATTGTTCTTGACATTTATCTACGTATAATATAACATCATTAACAGTGATAAAAATACAGTTTTATATTTGAAATTTGATATTTTATTATGATTCCTCTTGCCGAACAACTTCGACCGAAAACTCTTGACGATGTAGTTGGACAAACTCATCTTGTAGGAAAAAATAAACCACTCCGGAAAATGTTGGAATTGGGTCATGTAACCTCGATGATTTTGTGGGGACCTCCTGGCTGTGGAAAGACAACACTTGCCCGTCTCATCGCCACATATGTTGATGCAGATTTTGTTTCGTTTTCAGCTGTTACCGGAGGAGTTTCCCAAGTTCGTGACATCGTCAAAAAAGCAAGAGATGACCAAACTCTTTTCAAAAAACAAACTATTTTATTTGTCGATGAAATACACCGGTTTAATAAAGGTCAGCAGGATGCATTTCTCCCTCATGTTGAAAATGGAACAATAATTCTAATCGGTGCCACTACTGAAAATCCAGGATTTGAAGTAAATGCTCCACTTATTTCCCGAAGTCAAGTATATGTTTTATATGCATTAACAGATGATGAAATCGGAATAATTGTTTCTCGAGCAATCAACTTATTCCCTAAACATAAATGGCATCCAGATGCAATAAAACATTTTATTAAAAATAGTAATGGAGATGGTCGTACAGCGATAAACTCCATCGAACTTGCTACGTCTATATCAAAAAATATCACACTTAAAGTCGCCGAAGAAGCAATACAACGAAAAGCAATCTATTATGATAAAAAAGGCGATTGGCATTATGATACGATTTCAGCTTTTATCAAATCAATGAGAGGTTCTCAACCTGACGCAACACTTTATTACCTTTCTCGTATGATAAAAGCCGGAGAAGATCCGGTATTTATCGCACGAAGGATGCTTATATTCGCGAGTGAAGACATCGGCAACGCTCTTCCAACGGCACTGGTAGTTGCTACAAGTTGTATGCAAGCAGTTCATATGATAGGAATGCCTGAGGCAGGACTGATCCTAGCGCAAACCGCCACATATCTTGCAACAGCTAAAAAATCCATCGCATCAACCGTAGCTCTTGGACAAGCAATGTCTGATATTGATGAAGAAAATCTTGATCCTATCCCTCTTCACTTACGAAATCCTGCAAATAAAGTAATGAAATCATTCGGATATGGAAAAGGACATGTTCGCTATCCTTGGCTTGAAAGAAAAAAGGGAGAAAAAGTCGAACAGGAATATATGCCGAAAAATTTAAAAGACAAAAAATATTATATTCCTGATTGGAAATAAAATGTTAAAATTCAAATTAAATGGATAAGCTTTCACATCTTGCCTTTGAACCCCGATCCCATTATGCTAGAATAGCTTTAGTGACAATAGCTTTAATAACAATTACAACGCTTCCAGGATGTACGGTC
>PFLI01000012.1:1043-2874 GCA_002785065.1 Candidatus Roizmanbacteria bacterium CG_4_10_14_0_8_um_filter_33_9 | reverse complement strand
AACTAAGTTTAAAACAAATTTTTTAAGTAAATACTTGTAGATTTCTAGTGGGTTTCTCTATAAGTATCCGCAATATAGAGCTTGTGAAAGAAATTGAAAAGGTTTATTCTGATAAATATCTTTATAATATTGTGATTTATATGCATCGGAAATACCCCTTGGATACCCTTCCGCTAAACCAGTGATAGAAATCATTTATATATTATATCCTATAGTTAATTATTTGTCAAATTCTTATTTAGACTCCTCTTTTCCATTTCAGATACAATTCATAAGTATAACTTAAGTAGTATTTTGGACTAATAATATAATCTTGAGTTGTTACATAATCGGTTTGAAAACCACCAAAACCTTGTTTAAACATAGTGAGTCCTTGCCAGTTTTTCGGGCTTCTTCCCGGCTGCAGGATTCCCCAGAAGTTATAGGATTTACATCCTCTTTTTTTTGACTCTTTAATAGCTTCCCATTGAAGTAAGTATGGCGCTGGATATTTGGTATGAACAGATGCTCCTTGGTGGTAAAAACCGGTTGATTTGGTAAAATCAATAAGAGCAGATGCCAAATATTCTTCTCCTTTTTTGGCAAAGAAAAAAACTGCGTTATTGTTTCGTGCAAATTCTGTAAATTCATCGGTAATATATTGTTTTGAAAAAGGAATAAAATGTTCACGTAGTGCAGTTTTTTCGTATAGTTTCCAAAAATCGTCAACTGATTCTTTGCTGGTTTTTTTAATAATAGTAATTCCGTCTTTTGGTGCTTTCCGTATAAGGTATCTGGTGGTTTTTCTCATCTGGGAAAGAAGCTCATCTTCGTTTTTTGTAATATCAAGTAACCAGATTCTTTCAGCGTGCATATAAATAGGGGCATCTTTAAAACCTATGTTTTGAAATATTTGTTTGTTTCCTTTTGTATCAATAAGAATTGGGGCAATACGGATAAAATCAAACTTTTCCTTAATTGCAATAATTTTTAAATAATCAAATAGTTTTGATATTATTTTTTGTTCAATTTGAGTTTTGAGTTTTGAGTTTTGAGATGAATTTAATATTATTGGTCCATGTGGGATAAATAAAAAACTACCTCTTTTTGCTCGTATCTTTATTAAGAGAGCTATTCCTTTTAAGACTGTATTATCGTAAAGTCCAATCCTCTCAATTTTGTATCCTAATTTTTTTTGCAACTCTCCCCACTCCCATGATTGAAGAAAAGAAGGTGAACCGTTTTGGTCAAAAAAACTGGTCCAGGTTTGTTGTGATAATATTTGTTTGTTTTCCATACTTTTTTTATTTTTCAAAATAATATTCATTTTTTTGCGGCTTCATCCTAAAGGGACCCAAGCCATTGCAAAAAAATGAATATTATTTATTAATCAAAAAAGCACATCGTTTTATAATTAACATTGCCTCTTTCTTTGTAACAGTTGTTGGTAGGTTAATGATATGTTTGCACATATTTTCAGCTACCGGACACATTCCTATAATATATTCAACCTTTTTGAGTGGTAATGGAAAAGGTGCAACTGGTTGATTATACCATTGACCAAGAAATATGTTTTGTTTTGAAAATTCATTAAGTATTAATTCCCGATTATCAACAAGAATTGGAAAACGTAAAATTGGAATATTTTTTGATGATGAGATTGTAGTTTTTTGTAACTGTGTTTTATACAGATTTGAGATTTCAATTCTATTTTTTTGATTAGAATCGAATTGGCTTAATTGATGATCAAGAAGAATAGCAAGAGAATTGGGAAACCGTTTTTCAAAGACTATATCATATTCGCTTTTTTTTTCCTTCAATGTAATTTCGGCTATGAGGAGCCTCAAGTATT
>PFLI01000012.1:0-1029 GCA_002785065.1 Candidatus Roizmanbacteria bacterium CG_4_10_14_0_8_um_filter_33_9 | reverse complement strand
AATAGTTTTCCTATACCAAAAGAGTAAGATACCTTTATAATAATAGCTATAGGTTTGTACATTAGGAGCCGTAAGATATAAAAGAAAGAGGGATAAGTTAATTGTGTTTTGGTCTTGTTTTCAATCGATTGAATAATTTTTTTGTTACTTAATACTACTCCTCCTCCGAACACTGATGATACCGCTTTGGATCGGCCAAAGGATAGAATGAGGGCTGTTTTATCAGACGGAGTAAGTAAGTGCGAATTTTTCGGATTAAAGCCATGAGCCAAATCTTCGATGACAAAAATATTTTTGCCTTTAGCAAGTTCCAAAACCTCATTTCGGTATTTTGGAATCATTCCAAATGTATGTTGTAGGATAATACCTTTTGTTTGCGGAGTTATTTTTTTTCTCAAATCTGCAAAATCCATTGACAAAGTCTCTTGTTCAATATCTACGTATATTGGTTTACATCCTTTTTGTATTACCGGAAGAACCACTGCTTCACACGTAAATCCGGTTACCATTATTTCATCTTGATTATTCAGATGTAATGAGGATAGTAAAAAGAATAGTGTAGCTCGACCTGTAAGAAAAAATAATGTATTTGTTTTAGGGAAATAACTATTGATCTTTTTCTGGATTAATTCCAACTCTTTTCCTTGTTTCCATCTCCATGGTTGAAAAATAACGGATAAACTTAACAGAGCATCATGTATTGTCTCGTTTGGCGCAAATTCAGTAAATATCATTTTTATAACAAATTTAATATCTTGTTTCTAAATTTTTGAGAAACCCTCCCGACTATAGTCAGCGATGTTTCGTTTGGTTTATATGTTGCTATTTTTGAAATCATACTTTCTTCATTATTAAAAAACATAATGTTTTCTTTATTTCTTAATTGATAGAATATAGCATCCGTAGTATAAAGCACTGCTTGTGATATATCTAACTTTGCAATTATTCTTTTGTAAGAACTCTCTTTGTCATCACCTAACTCAATTATTCCCTTTGAGATAACAATGTTATTTGTTGTTTTAAAAGACT
>PFLI01000172.1 GCA_002785065.1 Candidatus Roizmanbacteria bacterium CG_4_10_14_0_8_um_filter_33_9 | reverse complement strand
TGCTAATGATAAAGGTTTATTCTTTGCGCAGGTTGTTTTAAATAAAATCGAATTCTATCAGATTGGAGAATACGAAAACGAATATCATCCGGATACCATATCGCCGACCGTTGTTCCTGAACGAACCAATGATATTTCCTTTTACCGGGATGGTCAATTCTATCCGTATGGACAACAGATCCTTTTTCATAATTTGGACGGCGGTCGGATCTACAAGGCTGATAAAAACATCAAGGTTAGTATCATTGACCCTCATACGAATACCGACCTTGGAACATTGTCGATTACTAAGGACACGTTATTCTCTATAGATAATAACAAACATCCGGTACTTCTTAAAGGCCAGATGACTGCCAATTTCGGTTCTCCGACAACTGTCTTTGCTATTAAATTCGACCGGTTCGATATGGGATTATTTCAAACAAAACTAAATCAGTTTATAACCGGAAGTTTACCTGCAGATGAATATTTTATTGTCCAAAATATTCATACTAAATTTACAGTAATAAATGAACTAAACAATACTAATATAGCGGTTGAAAAGGGACAAGTTAATGTAACCGCAAATAAAACAATTAAAACCATCAACTCCGGTAAACAGATAACTATTGATGAAAAAAATAATATAAAAGAATCGATATATATTAATTCAAAGATTTATCCAATTATTATTGGTGCCTTATTTTTAATAGGAAGTATTATTTTATTTAAGTACCGAAAAACGAAAGTTGGAGCAAAAATTATTAGTATTCTGAGAATTTCAGTAATTCTATTCTGGAAATATGTTAAGTTGTGTATAAAATGGTTTTGGAAAACGATTAAAATAATTATGCCAATTTTATGGAAAGGAATAAAAAAAGGTTGTCAAAATTTGATAAAACTAATCAAAAATACAAGCAAAAAGAAAGATAAAGCATGAAAAAAATTATTATTGGTATTATCTTAGGTGTTATTTTTTGCATATTGCTTGCGATTTTTCGAGGGAGAGAAGATTATTGGATTTGTAAGAACGGACAGTGGGTTGCGCATGGAAAACCCTCATATTCAAAGCCTATTGTTTCTTGTGCGGGAAAACCAAAACTTCCCCACAATAAAGATGATTGTCTTAAACAAGGAGGGGTATGGAAAAAATTGGGTCATGATCCTTTTGAAACATGTAACTTCAAAGCAAAAGACCGGGGGAATATCTGCTATGACTCAAGTGAATGTGAAGGAAGTTGTCAGGCAAATTTGACTCGGGAAGAACTAACTGAAGGAATGAGGGGGAAATGGTGGATAAGAAACGGACAATGTTCAGTATGGGTAGTTGAGCTTGGATGCCAGGGGATTGTCAGAGATGGCAAGGCTTCAGTAATCTGTATAGATTAAGGACCAGTTCCAATACCTCCGATCATCCATTTATTGTTAATTTTTTCAAGCTGTATCCATCGAATATTATTTCCATTGTCCCATCCATAATTAGGCATTGGCTGTACTGAAGCTGCTTCCGGCTTCATTTCAACTTGAAGAGTTACTTTATAGCTGTGTATATTTTCTGTCCATTCAGACTGCATCGACGGCTCGATATTTTTTACAGCCATTGATTTAAATGCATTAAACTGCACAGCCCATGCTTGTTTTGTACTGTCATTTGATGTATTTATTGGTGTCATCATCATAACAGCGTCTGACGGCCGATGTTCGCCGATAATTTCAAAAAACGATCTTACAATATCAGTTTCTTGAGGTAATGGAACAACAGATTTCTTTTTTTCAGTCGGTGCAACTGATGATACTTGAAAGTCTCCTTTCAGAATTCGATTGGAAACAGTTGAGGCAAAATTAATTATTTCTTCTTCAGATGCGGCTTTTGTTGAGGAGCGGTCAACGGCTAAAAATAAATTATTATTTAAAATAAGAACAATATCGTTAATTAATCCGTTTTCTTGTTTAACTACGAAATGCTCCATTTGTATTTTATTATTTGTTGCAATTGTTCTTCCGAGTGTAATCTGACCTTTTTTTTGTTCTTCAGCACTTAGATTGTTTAAACGAAGTGTTACAAAATTCATATCATCTGTAAAATATTGACATACGTTTGAGCTGGTAGAATCAAGTTTCTCGGTTTTTATTATTGTTTTTCCCAGGACAGAACCAACCCATTCTTTTGGAAACTCGTTGCAAATATCTTCACCAAGTGAAATTTGATTATTCTGGGAAGTTTGTTGAGAAGTATTGTTTTGCAATAGAGTTGTTGGTGGTTTTGGTTTAAGCAATAAATAGCCGACAGTCGCGCAAACGATAACTGCGAAAAATAGTAAAAGTCTATTTTTCATATAAGTAGTATAAGTATACTATATCATTAAAAAATACTATTAATTTCAAATATTTTACGATTCGACGCTGCTCCTGATTTTAGATAAATTGCTGATGGAGGAATAACGAGTTGTTTTGCCAAAAGTTTTATTACAGAATTATTAGCCTTTCCTTTTATTGGGAGTTCTTTTGTCCAAACTATAAAATGAGTTTGATCAATTTTTTCTACTTTATTTTCTTTTTTATGAGATTTTACTGTTACAAAAATACGCATCTATAATTAATTCAAATATTTGTCAATATTTTCAAGGTGTTCTTCGTATGTTTTAGAACAGTGTATTTGTCCGTTAGTATCATGAAGATAAAAAAGGCAGGGAGTTTCTTCAGGGTAAAGAACAGCTTCTATATAATCAATATTAGGACTGCAGATCGGAGTCGGGGGCAAACCCTTCTGTAGATATGAGTTGTAAGGAGAGTCGTTTTGTTTTTCATTGATATCTATAGATCCCCACCATTTACCTTCTGGATTTTTTCCTAATGTATATTGCATTGTTGCATCAATTTGAAGAGGCATACCAATATCCAATCTGTTCCAGATAATCCCGGATATAAGCCGCATATCT
>PFLI01000099.1 GCA_002785065.1 Candidatus Roizmanbacteria bacterium CG_4_10_14_0_8_um_filter_33_9 | reverse complement strand
TTAAACTGATAGATATTTTTGAAGGGTCGTTTTATAGGTATCGTAAATTCTAATTCCATGCTTATAATTTACCATAAAATTAAGAAAAAGCTATGCCTCTATTTATTTGTCAAAGATCAGACATTGACAAAAAGTTGGCTTATCTGAATTTTTAATCCATACGCAATTTTGCAAAGCACTTTCAAACTTGGATTTGCTTTTCCTTCTTCAAACTCAGCTAAATATGAACGTTCCATATTACAATCAACTGCTAAATCATCTTGAGAAATATCTTTCGCTTTTCTTAATTTTGTTATTTCCTTCCCTAACCTTAGTTTTAAAAAGGGAGTCTTTTGACAGAGAGAGGGTACTGGACACAACTGTGAACCGAACGACAGAGAAAGATGACCGAAATGACATACTCCTCGGGGCAAGCTCACGAGGTATCTGTACTGTGTCATTCCCGTGAACCTGTCTGCGCAGGCAGAGACGGGATAATGATCTACTTGAATGATTTAATGGTTGTATCAAACTAAAACTTAGGCTTATGAAGGGATTTAAAATCTATAAAAATCTTGACCGATACTTAAAATTATTTTTAATAGAATTTAGGTTTCATTACTTAAAAGAAAGTTCGTTTAAAGACCGGAATGGTAAGTCACTTTTGGAGAGTGCTGGAACAATTTACCGAAATTCTACAACTTTTTATCGTTTCTTCATAAAGAATTACACCTTTCCTATCAGTCGAAAATCAGTTGAAATCAATACCAGCGCCACCCTTCGACTCCTTCGATGAAACTCAGAACAAGTCCGCTCAGGGCAAGCCAGTCTGGACTTTGTATAGGCAAAACCGCAAAAGCGATATTTTAGCTCTTCATATCGACACAAAAAGGTTCGAACTTTTAATGTGTTTGCTTACCTATTGTAGTTTCTCGCCATTCCTGTTCAAATACAATGACATCTCCAAATTCATCCTGAATCGCATTAAATAAAAGAGACCTCGTTCTAATTTCTTCTGCTTTAATGATTTCGTCTGAAAGTCCTCCAGTAGAATCCTTGATTTTTTGATGGACTTTTACTTTATCAACAATATTTTTTAACGATTTTAAGCCGCCTTTTTCAACTATATATCTCGTTAAACTACTACCTATCTAATAGGGCAAAATCGATGAATTATTGATTTGTTTTTCTTTTAATCTATCCCCTATTTCTTTATATTTTTGTCTAGTGGTAAATATTTTATCTAAACTCATAAATTCAATTAATTGTTTTCCGAGTTCTGGATCATCTTTGATTTCTTGTTGAATTCGAGCATAGGAGTCAGTAGGCTTATTAATATTAAGATCTTTAAAAATTCCTGACGGATCATCAACACTCAAAAAATCAGCGATTCCTTCCTCAAAAAATAAATGTATTCTCCTTGGATGAGAGAAATAATTTTGAGAAAATATATGTCCTAGTTCATGAATTCCTATTTCGGTTGCGTGCCCAGAAGTTTTCTCATATATCAGAGGATCTAATTCGACAGTGTCTGAAATATCTCTTCCAGGTATGCTTGAAACAGCACGATTACCATGATTTATTTTTCCAAACTGCAATTTAGGTTCTTGTAGATTCAATCTAAAAAATGAATTCAATTTTTTAGTTGCAATGAATAAGGTTCTTTCCAAATGATTTCTATTAAAATTTGGATTTGTAAGATTTGCCTCCATTTGAGGTTCTATCATATTACTTGATTATATTATTTAAGTAGCTAGTTTTGAGAGTAAAAAGTTCTAACATCCTTTACCAGCCTTAACTTTATATCTTTAGACTGTCAGGACATTCTAAATAAACATAAAATACTTCAGCATTTAAGCCCTATATCTCTATATTATTACATTTTGTTATAATTACTTTCATGAAAAATGTTTTTGTTGTTAATGATGATAGCATTCAATCGCCTGGTTTATCAGTATTAATAAAAAGTTTAAAAAAACATAATCTAACAATCGTTAGTACTGAACATATAAAAAGTTGGACATCAAAAGCTATTACCGTAAATAAATATATTAAATTAAAAGAGAAATCCATTGCTAATCATAAAGCTTTTGTTATTGATGGTTTTCCAGCAGATTGTGTCAATATAGGTTTGAATCATATTATTAAAGAAAAACAAGATCTTTTGGTTTCGGGAATTAATATTGGTGAAAATGCTACGGATGCATGGCTTTTATCATCAGCCACTGTAGCCGCAACTATTGAAGGTGCAATTTATGGTGTGAAGGGGATTGCTTTTAGCCAACAACTTTCAGATGAAACTTATGATGAAATAACTAAAAATGTAAGAGCTAAACAACCTGTTATTTACTACGAAAAATTCTTTCAATTAAGTGGAAAAGTAAGCCAAGTTATTACAAATTATTTCTTAGTAAATAAATTGCCATCAGAAATTAAAATTGTAAGTGTGAATATCCCTCGAGAAGAAAAATATAACGGAAAATGGGTAGTAACTCGCCCTTATCATTGGAATTATGGCAGTCTTTTTTCAAAAACATCAAAAGGCTTTATCAAAACAGGTGGAAATTTTACGGAAAACAAAGTTACTCAAGAAGGAACAGATATGTGGGCGCTTCATAATGGATACATTTCAATAACTTTTTATGACCTACCTTTAATTCCAATAATTAATAAAAGTATTATTGACTATTTATCCGGATTGAAATTACTTTAACTTAATCAAAATTAATAAAAAAAGTTCTAACATCCTCCACCCTCCTTCGCCAAGGCTTCGGAAGGGCAAAGCGAGTCTGGATACTTCGGAAAACTTAATATATGTCAGATCAACCTCACTTAAACATATTACTGAAAGCAATTCCAATGATAATACTTAGAATTATAAAAAATGATGGGAATACTTACTGCAAGGTAAGCCTCTCATGGTAAACCTCATCACAAAAAAATTTTATCATATAATCTGTTACAGAAATAGTAAAATATATAAAAATAACCAAATAATATGCAAAAGAAAATTCCAC
>PFLI01000108.1 GCA_002785065.1 Candidatus Roizmanbacteria bacterium CG_4_10_14_0_8_um_filter_33_9 | reverse complement strand
CCACGTCAAACATGGTTATGTCAAAAAAATATGAGACCAAAAATTAATCGATGTTTACGATTTAAACCAAATGTATATTACTTCAAGCCACAAGGAATTTCTTTACGGAGTCTTGAGGAAGTTATTTTACTCCCCGATGAAGTTGAAGCACTTAAATTATATGAGGTAGACGGACTGGATCAAAAACACGCAGCAGAAAAAATGAAGATCTCTCAACCGACATTTGCTCGGATTTTAGATAACTCTATTAAAAAGGTTGCATCGGCAATCATTAAGGGTAAGGCGATAAAAATATTAATGAGTTAGTTTTTCATTGTATGAAAAGTAGCATAATTACATATATTTTTTTGTTTCTCTCTTTTTTATTTCTATTTATTTTTCAAATAACTGTTTTTTCTGCGCAACCGATTCAGATTGATTTCTTTTATAGTTCTACTTGTCCTCATTGCGCAAAGGCAAAGGATTTTCTTGAGGTTACCAAAAAAAAGTATCCGCATATTATTCTCAATCAATATGAGGTTTCCCGAAATAGTCAACGACTCATTGAATTTTATAAAAAACATCAAGTTCCCACCTCATCTCAAGGTCTTATTCCAGCCATTTTTATTGACAAACAATACTTTATTGGCTTTAATAATGAAATTTCTAACAAAATAAAAAAATGTATAATATATTCAACAAGTAATCTAAATTCTGCTACTCAGAATTGCCCTTCAGATAATTCGATTTTATTTCCTTTTATTGGAAAAGTTGACCCTAATCAATATGGTTTGCCAATCATCGCCGTTATTCTTGGGTTTATGGATGGATTTAATGTTTGTTCATTAGGAGCACTTCTTATTATACTGGCTCTTGTTTTAGCTTTGAAATCAAGGACTAAGACTCTTATTTTTGGAAGTAGCTTTATTTTTACAACAGCCGTAATTTATGGATTGCTAATATTTTTTTGGTACCAGTTATTCAACCTATTAAGTCCATATCTTCGACAAATGGAGCTTTTTATAGGTATCTTAACTTTTGGAGGAGGGCTTTATTTTTTAAAGGAGTTTATAAAATTTAAAAAACAAGGCCCAATCTGCGGTATCGGGCCGGCACAAAAAATAGAGGGAGGATTTTCTAAAAAATTTCAATCTTTGATGGATAACAAAGCAAGAACGATAACAATACTTGTATCGATATTTCTTTTTGCTGTAGTAATAACTGTTGTCGAATTTCCTTGTTCAGCGGCAGTTCCTGTTGCTTTTGCAGGAATGTTGACTAAAGCAAATTTATCGGGTTTTTCATACATTACATATATTGCTCTTTACGTATTTTTTTACATGTTTGATGAATTACTTGTTTTTTTTATTGCTTTTTTTACTATGAAGCTTTGGTTGGCGTCTCCAAAATTTATTACATGGATCACACTAATAGAAAGTATTATTATGTTTTCTTTAGGTGCCTATTATCTTTTTGGGATATTATAAAACATATATGAAAAAAATATTTATAACCTTGTTATTCTTAATAGTATTTTTTTGTAGTTCAACAGTTTTTGCTCAAACTGAGGTTGTTAATAGTCCGCCCAAACAAGAACAACTTGAAGCAATTGTTACTCGGATATTGGAAGAAAAACAGGTTGAAGTCATGCAAAAGAAACAGTTATACCAAAAACTTGAACTTACGGTGATGAGCGGACCTCAAGAAAACAAAAAAATAATTATAGAGAATAGCAATATGCCTCTTGCCAACGAACAAAAATATCATCTCGATGACAAAGTTATAGTATCTATGATGAAGGGGATTGATGGAAAGATAATTTATTATATTTCAGATTATATGCGAAGAGATGCGTTGATCATTCTTTTTGTCATCTTTATTTTAGTAACGATATTTATTGCAAAATGGAGGGGGCTCATGTCGCTTCTTGGCATGGCTATTTCATTTCTTATTATCTTTTCCTTTATTTTGCCACAAATAGTATCAGGTGCAAATCCTGTTGAAATAGCTATTTTAGGGTCGCTTGTTATTATTCCTGTTTCTTTTTTTCTTTCTCATGGCTTCAATAGAAAGACTTTTGTGGCGATCGTAGGTACTTTAATTGCTTTAGTTATAACTGGTATACTCTCAAACATTTTTGTTGATACGGCGCACTTAACTGGTTTTGCTTCAGAAGAAGCTGGTTTCCTTCAGGTGATAAAACAAGGCACTATTAATATGAAAGGATTACTTTTAGCTGGAATTATTATTGGGGTTTTAGGTGTATTAGATGACATAACCATATCGCAATCCTCTATTGTATTTCAGTTAAAAGAAACAAATAGTCGATTAACGATGGATGAGTTGTATAAGCGTGCGATGGATGTTGGACAAGATCATATATCCTCGATGGTTAATACTTTAATATTGGTATATACTGGTGCAGCTTTACCACTGCTGCTTCTTTTCATCAATAACCCGCATCCTTTTTCTGAGATCATCAACTATGAAATCATTGCGGATGAAATTGTAAGAACCCTTGTAGGAAGTATTGGTCTTGTTCTATCAGTCCCCATCACAACTTTTGTTGCAACTATGATTGCCTCTGGAAAAAAGTAAAGAATTTATATTCTTTTAAGAATGGATATGAGGGCGAAGAGAGATATAGAAGTCATAACAATTGTGGCTCCCGCGGGTAAATTTGCATAGTACGAAACGATAAGCCCCATAATCATGCTTATAAAAGCAACTCCCACAGAAACTACTATACTTTTCTTAAATCCTTGTACTATTTGCATAGCGGTAATAACAGGAATAATCATTAAAGCCCCAATAAGAAGTGCTCCTACAACCTTCATCGCAACGGATACAGTGAGGGCAATTAATATCATGAATAGATGATTAATCAATTTCACCGGTATTCCACTGGTACGGGCACTCTCTTCATCAAATGACGTATACATGAACTCCCGATAAAACAAGATGAATATGACAGCAATGCCAATTCCCAATCCAAAAATAATCCATAGATCTTGCTGGGTGACTGCCGTAATACTCCCAAAAAGGTATGTAATAAGACTCGTATTAAATCCATTGGCAAGACTAATAAGGATAAGTGCCATAGCAAGTCCCCCTGGAAGGATCATGGCAAGAACTGACTCCGCTGAGATACGTTCATTGGAACGAAGCTCTTCAATAATGTATGCGGTAACAACGGTACAAATCATGGTGGTAATAAGTGGGTTAATTCCTAAAAGAAGCCCTATCGCGACTCCCGTTAATGCAACGTGAGATAAGGTGTCTGCAATAAGTGATAACCTACGAACAACTAAGAAACTTCCGATAAGCGGGGCAATAATTGCTACAATAAGTCCTGCCCAAAAGGCGCGTACCATAAATTCATATTGAAATAGTTCAGTGAGCTGCTGCATAGGGAGAATGAATATGATTAACATTACATGATGTTAAGTTGTAAGGATATGTTTTTCTGTCAAGTTGAATAACTGTTTTTACCTTATGTGAAATAGTATGTAAATCATGGGAAACGAGAAGAAGAGTAATGTTCTGCTCCGTATTTAAACGACTAAGGAGCTCATAAAATGTTTCTTGTGTTTTTACATCAACTCCCACAGTTGGTTCATCCAATATAAGAAGTTGTGGTTTTTTCACCAAAGCTCGTGCAATAAATATTCGTTGTTGCTGACCTCCAGATAACTCTCTTAAGAGTTTATGTTTAAACTTCAACATATGCACAGATGTAAGTGCTTCATCAACCGCATAATCACTTACTTTCTCCATTTTTACCACTTCATCCACGGTGATTGGTACATGAGAAATGCTGATGCCTGCTTTCTGGGAAACGTATCCTATTTTGCTCCACTCAATTGAGACTGAATTATCTTTTCCAAACAAATACACCTTTCCTTTATCCGGTTGGAGTATTCCGAGAATAAGCTTTAAAAGTGTAGATTTTCCGCTTCCATTATGACCAACAATACCAACATAACTCCCCACATCAATTTTACAATTAACATTTGTAAGTACTTGTTCTTTTTCATATGAAAAGGAAAGATTCTTTATTTCAATAGCGTGAGGAATAATTGTATCCATATTTATTTACATTGTAGTGCAATCTTTAATGACTCAATATTTTTTTTCTGTATTGAAATATAGTTTACCCCATCCTTTTCTTCATCAGGCGTTATGCCCTCAAGAGGGTTAAGGACTAGTACTTGCGCTCCTGTTTCAGCGGCTACTGTTTCTCCCCATACTCGTGGAGCTAATTCTTCAAGAAGTATATGATTCACTCCCTCTTTTTTTACAAAATCTGTTATTAATTTTAATTCTTTAGGAGACGGTTCTTCTTCAGGGGATATTCCCGATATTCCAATTTGTTCAAATCCATATCTATGTGCCAGATAGCCAAAAGCAGTATGTGCTGTAACAATCTTATGAAGTGTACAGCTTGCTAACTCTTGTTTATAACTTCTATCAAGACTATTCAGCTCTTCTACTAGTTGATTTGCATTTTTTTTGTACTCGCTTGCATGAGCCGTATCGAGCTTGCCCATCTCCCCAGCTATTTTTTGTGCCATTTTGCCATAGAGAACAGGATCAACCCATACATGAGGATCTTTTCGTTTTGTCCCATCCTTCACAATATCTTGTATTGCAAATTCCTTTCCCGCAAGTACTATTTTTACAGAGGAGCCAGCTAACTGTTCATTTAATTTTTTTTCATACATTTCTACCCCCATGCCATTCATAATGAGAAGACTGCTTTTTTCAATTGTTGCCATATCTTTTGTTGTGGGTTCAAAATCATGAGGTTCTGCTCCAGCTGGAGTTAAATTGATAACATCCACATATTCATCCCCAATACGTTTTGCCAAAAAGGCGAGAGGATAAAATGAAGCAGTAATAGTTATTTTCTTTGAAGTGATATTTTGTGGTCGAGACTTTTTTGTTGACACAAAGAAAACACCGATTCCAACTAACAAAATAAAGATAAGTAAATCTAATTTATTACGCTTCATAGGAAACTAAATATGAATTAATAATGCTACTGTCCTTATTGGCAGTGTTTGCATACACCAAAAAATTCAAGTGAATGACTTTTTATTTTAAAATCTGATTTCTTTTTAACTACCTTAAGGAGCGTATCTTCTGGTAGTTGAATATTTTCAATATTTCCGCAGTCTTCGCAAACAAGATGGTGGTGGTGTTTACGATTTGATAGTTCAAATCGAGCCTCTTTATCGTTTAGTTGTACTTTATTTACAATACCAAGATCAAGAAAGTTCGTTAAAATACGATATACCGTTGTTTTATCCATACTATTCTTTTTAGAATTTACTGCTTTATAAATCTCAAGTACGGTTTGAGGTTTTTGTTGCAATGCACATAAAATCTCTTTTTTTTGAGAGGTAAATCGTTGGCCTTTATCTTTAATAAGTTTTTTAATGGTGTCCATTGAGTTATTATTATTGCAAATAAATTGCAATAAGTCAAGAGCATAATTTATGAATCGAAGTTTTTCATTTTCAACATCTACTTTATAAAGGCTATTATGTAGGTTCCAATTGTAATGAGTAAAACTCCCAACCCAATAGGAAGAGTAATTTTCTCTTTTAAAAAAATCGTTGCAAGTAAGATCGTAAGAACGAGACTAAATTTATCAATTGGGGCTACTTTTGAAGCTTCTCCAATTTGAAGAGCTCGAAAATAAAATAGCCAGGAAAGACCAGTTGCAAAACCTGAAAGGATCAAAAATATTAATGATACTTTTGAGATTGAAGGGATTTGTTTATAAAGTCCTTGTGCAAAAACAATTCCCCATGCAAAAAACAAAATTACTATTGTTCGAATAGCTGTTGCTAGATTAGAATTTATATTTTTTACTCCTATTTTTGCAAGTATTGCTGTTGCAGCTGCAAACAGGGCAGATAAAAGTGCATATATAAACCATGACATATGCAGATTATAATCATGATCCGGTGATTTATCAACATATACATATTATTTATAGAAAAATGTAGAGAAAGCACATTTTTTATGATACACTTACAAGATATGTTTCCACCCGTTGTATATGCTCAATGTCCGGTATGTGTTGTTACTATTGGAGGAGGTTTGTTTATAGCAAAAAAACTTGGAATTGACGATCTTCTTGTTTCAATATGGTTATCTGCTCTTAATACTGCAGTTGCATTTTGGTTTGCTTCATTTATGAAAAATAAACTGTTGAAAAATGGTTTCGGTTGGACCATCGCTTTTTATTTCTTGACGATTGGGACTTTATTTTTTACCAAACAGATTGGGCATAAATATAATACATTTTTGGGAATTGACAAAGTAGTTGCTGGGACGACTATCGGTTTTATTATTTCCTTGGTGGCGATTATTATCGATAGAATTATAAGAATAAAAAATAACGGAAAAGTACTTTTTTACTATCAAAAAGTTGTTATTCCTTTCGTTATACTACTATTAACCACCTTGATATTTATGTATATTATGCAGTTCATTAAAAGATAATTATGATAGATACAAACGATCTTAAACAGTTTATGGACAAAGTTAAAAGAATAGAGAAAGGTGAAAAACTTGATCTTTCACCAGGTGAGGATTTATCAATAGGGATTATGAATTTAATATCAATTGAGGAACATTTATTTTTTTCAGGAGGGAAAACCGGAGACAAAAAATATTATGATTTACTGGATGAAGTACGGAAAATGCGCGTTGAGCTTTTGAAGCAGATCATTAAAGAATACAATGGAGAGGTATGGTGTATTAGCAAGCATTTACTTGCAGCGTCTATGCGGATTATGGAGGTTGGTACAAAAGCTTTAAAAAATGGTGAAAAAGAAAAAGGATATGATTTATTTGAAAAGTCATATCATTTATATAATTTGTTTTGGGGTTTAAATTTGGGTGTTGTGAATAAAAAAGAACTTGAAAAAAATAAAGCATTTCCTGACAAGAGAGAGGCACCTATTGAATACAAAGATGAAAAAGGAAACAGCTTTTTAGGTAAGATGAGTAGTATGATTGGGAAAGTTTTAGATTGTTGTAGAGAATAATATGTGTTATCTTGTTCCTTATAAAGTAAAGTCAATCGATAAAAACGTGGTTATGCTCACAAACGGAATGAAGGCTTTTTATGATAAAAAGGTGGGTAAATTACACGCAAATGATGAAGTTATGGTATATGGAAATCTTATTATTAATAAAGTAACAAAACATGAAAAACATAAAACAAATTCATAAAGGTATTACTCTAGCATTTGCCGCCTCAGTTATTTCGGGGATTGCTATTTTTTATTCGAAAATATCAGTAGTAAAAATCGATCCGCTTATTTTAGCTACAGCAAGAAATAGTTATGTTGGAATAATATTTCTTTTATTGTTTTTGCTTACTAATAATCTAAAACAGATATCAAAACTGTCAAAAAAGGAACTGTTAACTTTATTGATAATTGGGATTGTTGGAGGGAGTATTTCTTTTTATCTTTTTTTTAGCGGTATAAAACTTATCGGAGCACAGTCTGCCAATATGATTCATAAATCTCTTTTTATCTGGGTAGCAATTCTTGGTATTTTTACTTTGAAAGAAAAGGTTAAGGTCAACTATATAATCACGGGTGTTTTAGTATGTATAGGAACTTATTTTTTTGCACCATTTACACCTAAATTTGGTAAAGGTGAACAGCTTGTTTTGATAGCAACAATTTTTTGGTCAATTGAAAACGTTTTAGCAAAAAAAATACTATCCAAAACTTCATCTGAACTCGTAGCATTGTTTCGAATGGTAGTTGGTGGTGTTATATTGGTATTAATAACGCTTTTTTCAGGGAAAGGAAAGTTGCTTATCGGATTAAATTTTATGCAATGGAAAACAATTTTTGTTGGTGGGAGCATTTTGTTTTTTTATGTCTTCACTTGGTATAGGGCTCTCAAATACGCTCCAATAAGTTTAGTATCGCTCATTTTAACATTTTCACTAGTGGTAGGTAATATGTTGAGCGTATCATTTACTCGTATACCTTTACTGAAAAATGATTTGTATACTACAATTTGTATTGTTGCTGCGATGGGAGTTCTGATAATACCTTTCATAAAGAAATTCAGACTTTTTATTCGACCTCATGAATAAACAAGGATTATTGCTTTGTGCAAAATATTCAGTTGCGCCTAATTTTTTTGGTTATTGTGGTCCTGACGAAAATAAGTCGCTAACTGATCATTTAAAAGAAGGAATTGCAGATCAAGAAGTCCAATCAATTCTATCAGAGTTTGAAACACTTTATTTAAACCTTACTCTTATTGCCAAGGAAAATAATATTAGTGACAAATTTGATAAGAAAGTAGTTGAGGCATATTGGTTAGGAAATCAACTTCTGCAACATATTTCAAGTAAAGATTACTCATATCTTCTTGATGAAAAGTTTCATCTTGCAAAAAAATTAGGTAATAAGGGACTTAATATACTTACTCATAAATTGAATACTCAGAAAATCTACCCTCATCATTCATTCCATGTTTTTAATATTTTTAAAAGAACCGGAAACGACCCAAGTTTTCATACGTTAAGAACTATGGATGAGTGTAGGATTGGTTGGGGAAGAGTAATAAAATCTCAAATTTCAAAATTCAAATCTCAAAATGGAAAAACAGATGTTATTGTCATGGTAGAAACGAAGCCATTATTACTAAAAGATAATAAACTAATGTTGGGCAATGCAATAAAGAAGGAGTCAAAAATAAATTACAAAGACACTTTGTTGTGCGTTGATTTAAAGCAAGGGGATTGGGTGAGTTTTCACTGGGGACATGTTTGTGATAAGTTGACTTTATCTCAAGTAAAAAATTTGAAATATTACACCCAAAAAGCAATTGATTTTTATAATGAATAAACTAAGAATATATGTTTTCGGAAATACTTTTGTAAAAGAGGATATTGGTGCATTATTAATTATGCCAGTACTTCAGAGGAAATTTCCGGAAATACAATTTATTTTAACTGATCCAAATGAAGATTTTCCTCCCAAAAAAGAGAAAGACATAATTATTTTAGATACGGTAAAAGGGATTTCTTCAACAACACTTCTTGATTTTACAAATCTGCAGAATATTGAAAAGACACCAATATCGCCTCATGATTATGATTTGTTACTCCATTTGCTTTTGCTTAAAAAAATGGGGAAAATCAATTCTGTAAAAATAATTGGACTTCCTATGTATTTAGTTATTAAGAAAGAGCTTAATAAAACAATACAAATTATTTCCAGTTTACTTTAAGAAAGTGTGAAGCACAAGACATACATGGGTCAAATGCCCGAATAAATTTTTCAATCTCATAAACTATCTTTTCTTTTGTTGCTCCAAGTCGAACAAGATTTTCAACAATCTCTTTAATTGCACGTTCCATTATTACTTGATTTTGTCCTGTTGGTACAATGATTTCGCCTTTTTGTACAACGCCTTCTTTATTGATTTCAAATTTGTAATAAAGTGTTCCTCGTGGTGCTTCAATAACACCAACCCCGCTCGTTTCTTTTAAGACAGGTTTTATTGGTGGTTCAGGAGCAATGGTTGTTACAGACTCAATTAATTCGATCGATTGATCAATTGAATGTAATATTTCGATTGCTTGTGCAAGGTTATTATAAAAGAGATTTTTTGTTGGAAAAAATGACAGATATTTTTCTGTGTCTTTCAGCGTTTTTTTATTAAGATATTGTTTTCCGAGAGTCAAGCGGGCAATGGCGCCGACCATAAGTAAGTTTCCTTCAAAAGAAAAACCTCGCGCGTGAGAATAGGGGATAATAACCGCATGAAGATGTTCATCAAAATTGCTTTGTTGTATTGTATTTCCTTCAGAAGTTCTTATTTCTCCTTCTAAATAAGAAAAATCATGTGAAACGAGCGAAGTAAAAACAAAAGGTGCTTGTACTTCGTGAAAAAAGGAAGTTTTTGCAAAAAGCTCAATAAGCGAGAGAATTTTTGGGCGAATTGATAAAAGTTCATTCCTCATTGTTTTTATATCATCAATTTTTGGGAGTTTAAGAAAACCTCCAACTGTTGGAAATGGCGCATGAACAGATCTTCCTCCGATAACGATTGAGAGTTTATTACCAACTTCCTTCACGCTGAAAGCATCGTCAAGCATGTTATGTTGTACAGGGTCTTCCATGTCAAAATCGAGTATAGAGTTTTTTTTGAAAACATCTGGAAGTGCAAAAATATATAGGTGGAGAGCATGATCGCGGATAATAAGACCATGATATAGCAGTTTACGTAGTAGTAATGTTTGTTGTGAGATGGTAATGTCAAATGCATTTTCAACCGCTTTGAGAGAAGCCAATAGATGGGCATTTGAACAGGTTCCGCATATACGGCTGACAAGTGAGGGTACAGCAACCGCGGGCTTACCTTGAATAGCTTGAGTATAAAATCGTTTCCATTCCGAGATACTAAACTTTAAATCTTCCACTCTTCCATCTTTAACTTCGACCTCCAAAGAAGCTGCGCCTTCTATTTTAGAGATTTCATCCAACTGGATTTTAAAGTCTTTACTTCCCGGTATAAAATCAAAATTAGGATTGTGCATTCAAATATTTTTCCATTAATAATAAAAATAGCTTTTCGTTCATTGGACATCCAGGAATAGATTCATCAACGGTAACAACATCGGCTAACTTTAGGACCTTTTCTTTATATTTAAACTTTTCAAGTATTTCTTTTATTTGCACATTTTGTTCTGCGTTAAAAAGATTCCGTTGATTTGAGGGAGCTCCGGTTACCGCACACGAGCCAATCGCAACGAGTTTTGTGGCTTTTTCTCGAATTTGTTTTAGTTTGGTTTCTTGTGTATCAGAGCTAATAGCACCTTCTACAAAGGCAATATCCATTTGTTGAATTTCATTTGCGTCATCTTTTCGTAAAATACGCGCATGGACAAATTCCAGTTTTGGCAACCACTCTTTGTAATACGTATTTAAAAGTTCAGTGAATAAAATAGTTGAGTCTTCACAACATGTAAAAGTAAACCAACCAATTCTTATTTTTTTTGCCATAAGAATCATTCTATCAAAATTCAATGTTATTTTCTTAGTCTTTTTTGTTATCATAAGACATGACCTTAACTGCGGTAACATTTTATATTCGAAAGTTTGCTCCCGTTTTTCTGCTTTTTATTATTATTTTTTTTATTATATTTTATTCCATTAAACTTGTTTTGTTATTAACAAAGCACAATACTCCTCAACAAATAGTATTAAATACGGTTTTTAATCAAATTAAATCACCTGTATTTGAGTATGCAACAACGAGCGGTGGTTTAAAATATACCTTTGATAATATCGAAGGGGCACCTGTTACATCAACGGATTCTGCTAAAGTATTTTTTCTTCCGGTAAACAGGTTTCAACTGGGGTATGTTCAAAAAATTTATCTCATGGCGAAGTCGATGGGTTTTGTTACGGAAGAAATTAAACATGAGTTAAACGAAGAAACTAAAACAGCCTCATTTAATGACAGAAAACAAAAGCTTGAGGTGAGTATTTTAAATTATAATTTTAGTTATGAATATAATTTAGATGCAGCATCAGGGTATTTTGATCAAGCAGCTACCCCTGAGGGTGAAATAGCAAAACAAAGCGCGATAAATTATCTTTCTTCATTTGATCGGTATCCGGATGAACTCGCTCGTGGAAAAACAAATGTAATTTTTTTTAATTACAATAAAGATAATAAGGAAATGACGATTTTGGAGGAAAATAATGGTGCGAATATGGTTGAGGTTGATTTTTATCGAGCAGATGTTCCCGGTATTCCGACAGATTTTCCTATTGTATCGCCGTCTTTTCATAATAGTCAAGATTTTGTAACAATGATCTTTTTAAAAGATGGAGGTTATAAAGTGATCAGATCACAAATTAAATATTTTGAGAAATCAAATGATCAGATCGGTATTTATCCAGTAATAAATGGCGATGAGGCTTTTGAGAAATTAAAAGCAGGAAAAGGATTTATAATTTCGCATACAAACAATGAATCAGAGGATGTGCTTATAAAAAAAATGTTTTTTGCTTATTTAGATCCCGACACATATCAAGAATATATGCAACCGCTTTATGTATTTTTAGGGGATAATAATTTTGTTGCATATGTCAATGCACTTCCTGATAACTATTATGTTGACTATTCTCAATTGTAAGTAGGCATGGGAAGATAGGTGATACTTTCGTCAATCCATTTAATAATATTTTTAGTGTCTGTAAATCTGTCAAGACTTTTTAAAACAACGATAATATATTGATTTCCATTCTTTTTATAAAAACTTACCAGATTTTCTCCAGCGTTTTCGGTATATCCCGTTTTAAGACCTCCTAATCCTTGTATTTCTCCCAATAAGGTGTTTACGTTTGTGAGTTTATGAAAATAGGTATAGTTTACGTCGGATATAATGATTTCTTTTGTTCCCACAATTTTAGAGAGATATGGATCTTGAAGAAGTTGACGGGCTGTTAAAGCTAAATCAAATGGTGAGGTGGTTTGTCTTGCATCATCAAAACCAGCCGGATTGGTAAAAAATGATTCAGTCATATGAAGTTCTTGCGCTTTTTCATTCATTTTTTTCACAAAAACGTCATATCCATAATCATTTGCAAGTGAATAAGCAGCATCGTTTGCTGAGTGTACTAATAAGCCATACAGCATATTTTCAATCGACATTTTTTCTCCATATACTAAATTCATAACTTGACCTTCGGAAGTGGTCTCTTTTATAGTAATAACATCTTCCGTTTTGTACAAATCTCGGGTAACAAGTGCGGTAATGATTTTTGTCGTTGAGGCAGGAAAAAAGCGACCATGTTCATTTCTTTTTAATAAGGGAGTAAAAGAGGGAAGATCGACAACGTAGATTCCTTCAGCTGATACTTCCGGTACGGATGTATTTTTGACAATAGGAATAGGGTTTGTCTTAAGTGAAATGTAGTGTTTTTTTTGTTCAAAAAGTCCTCGATTATATGCGAATAGATGAAAAAAATAAGAATCTCCT
>PFLI01000062.1:8256-13236 GCA_002785065.1 Candidatus Roizmanbacteria bacterium CG_4_10_14_0_8_um_filter_33_9 | reverse complement strand
TTCCGGCATTACTTAATTTTCCTGAGCCCATAGGCGTTGATATATTCTGATCCAGAAGTGTTACCTATGTTTCTCAACTTATTCAGAGGAAAGATAAAAGAAGTTAATTATCTTTTAATAAGTCCTTTATAAGGACCATTTTGACTCGATAATGTAGTTAAAGCTCCCGTAACACTAAAAATAGAGATTGCCCCCCTTGCCTGAGCGCTTCTGACAGCTTGATCTGCTTGTTGATGAAGCGATTGTATTTCTGCAGCTAATGCTTCTGACTGCTTTTGCAACCTCATTACTTCTTCTGTTGTCCCTTTTCCCGATCTCATAAGTTCATCATATCTCGTTTGAATTTCATTAACTTGGTCATAAGTGCTTGGTTGATTATATCTGCCTTGCGTTCTCCTCGTTAATGCTTCCAAAACTTCGTCAGCGTTGGAGTGAGGTATTCTGTCATTTGAAAAAAGTGCTTCAATAGGATAAAAGGCAGATGCTCCTGCTCCTAAAAACCCAGAGTTAGTTCGACGCTTGTTATTGAACTCGGCGAGTTGAGCTTCAACTTGATTATAAAATTGAAGTCTGGTTGCTAGTTCTATTCTGTCGTTCTCAAGACTAAATCTTGTCGAATCTGGAACTCCTCCTGCTAATTGACGATCTAGTTCGGCTACCCGTACTGTCAACCTATCTCTCTGATTCGTATTCAAAACTAAATATCTATCTTTGCCATCTCCTGAAACAGATAGGTAATTTGGTAGTTCAGTAGTGCCTACATAACTTAATCCACTACTTATTCTTAATCGAGTTAAATCATCTGTTAACGTATCACTTATCTGTTGAAGAACTTCCAAGGAATGATGAGTGGCGTCTTTTGTCTCAATAAAAACTGTTCTTTCTTGAACTCTTTTCTGTTCTTCAACCTGATATTCCCCATCTGCCTGTCTTATTTCTGGAGCAAAAATTGCTCTGAATTCAGTCAACGCATTAGGATTCTCATTAATCGATACTCTAAACTCTTCCATTGCTCTTTTTGCTTGAATTTGAACATCAGTAAACCCTTGTGTCCTTAATTCCTCATCATTTCCTGTTGCTCTCATTAAAGATTCAGCTTTTCCACCTCCAATTGCCATCATGGTCTCTTTTAACACTGATCTTCTTAATGCAGGAAGATTTTCTCTTAAATATGAACCGTCAGTTTTATCAGATTGATACAGCATAACTCCGCGCATCATGCCTATGGCAGCTCCTGATATATCGCGTCTAATTATTCGTTCCGCTGCTGCTGTGGCTTCTTGAGAAGTCATTTCTTTTAAAGGGCGCATTCCTTCA
Organism: Candidatus Roizmanbacteria bacterium CG_4_10_14_0_8_um_filter_33_9; assembly: GCA_002785065.1. GTDB lineage: Bacteria > Patescibacteriota > Microgenomatia > UBA1406 > GWC2-37-13 > UM-FILTER-33-9. The sequence goes on along the minus strand of PFLI01000062.1, from coordinate 11,919 downwards.
TCGTAATATAAATGCTGACCAATAAAATTTGGATCCGCCATTACTGCGGCAGTTCGAGTAATAAAATCAGGATTGTTAATTATTCTAAAGAAGCCAACCATTCCTTTTAGTCCGCCAAAGTTTTGTGTTTTTAGTAAACTTGATACTTCATCATCATTCCTTATTGCATTTCCAAGATAATGGGGACATGAATCTCTTAAGGCTTGAGCTCCATTTCCATAAGGCGATTCTATTAATCGTGCAATTGTAGATTGAACTATTGAAGCTGCTGAATCAAAAGCTTCTGCTGCATTTACATTAAAAGTTCTTACATACTCTTGCCGTTTTGCTTCACGCCTCGCTTCCTCTCCAATTCTTTCTCTATGTGTTTTTACTTCATGAGTAACACGAGCTAAAAAGTCATTACCATGTAAACTGCTCAGTGGAGAGACAGTATCTACTTGACCGCTTGTTGATGGATATCTCATCGATTCTACAACTATTTGATCAAGAAGTTGAAAGTCCGCTTCTGTCATCGTAGACATTCTTCCCACCACTCCGGTCAAATGTGTTTCAAGTGACTGCATAAACCAAGGAGGTATTCTTCGTGTATCTAATCTTACAACCTGCATTTGTTGCATTGCACTCATTGTATCCCCTTGCTCCATTTGTGCTTCAGCCATACCTAGTAACATTGCTTGTGTTGCAACCACTTTATCCTCTCTCATTGCAATTCTTTGCGCTACTTCATCAGTTTGTCTTTCTAAGGGAACCTCTTCAAATGCATTCTGGTCACCGCCAAAATAATAATGTCCCATATCTCCATATAAGGCAGCTGACATATCTTGAGGACTTGCTGTACCTGATCCCATCAGTTTGGCTGCAACTTCAGTTCCCCCCATTGCTACTAACTCAGGTCTTACGGCTTCATCGATACCATTTTGAGCAATCTTTCTTCCCATTTCTCTTGCAGATCCTACCTCTGCGCTTTGATCGTTAGATAATCGTGCTGATACTAAGTCAAATCTATCTGATGGTTTTTGTTTGAGCTTACCCATTAATTCCGCTCGTCTGGGGTCTACTGGCAGAGCATCTTCAAATAAATCCGCTAATCGATTAGCGGGTGCTTGTGGAGGAGTCAATATGTCAGGGCTATCTGATGCAGTCATATATTAATATTATTATTTATAAAGGATTAGTTATACTATGTCAAGTATATAATAGTACTATATAAATATATATTTGCTGTTTTCTACAAATGAATAAATTTTTCAATAAAAAAGTATTTCCATTTTTTCTTGTTAAAATAGTAATATTAATAGCAGTCTTACTCCTTCTTTATACCCGTTTTGTTAATTTGGGATGGGGACTTCCATACCCTTTGCATCCTGATGAGAGAAATATGGCTAATGCAGTGCAACAACTCAACTGCAACCTACAACCTCCGATCGCTAGTTTCCAATCACTCTCAAGTTGTCTCAATCCTCATTTTTTTGCTTATGGACAATTCCCTTTATATTTTGCATATTTTGGAATACTTTTATTCCATTTAATCTCTGGAATAAACGCTGCTATTACCTTTAATGAAGTGACTATTGCACTCAGAATAATATCAGCAATTGCATCAGTATTAAATGTATGGGTTCTTATGAAGATTATTGAAGTGATAATTCGTCATTCTGGTAAGCCTCGCCAAAGGCGGGCGCATCCAGAATCGATTCTGGACAATCATAAATGGTGCCAGAATGACGTGTTAAAACTATTTGCTTTTTGCCTTTTAACTTTCTCTCCCTATTTTATCCAATTCTCCCATTTTGGTACCACAGAATCACTCCTCATGCTTTTTTATTCTCTCATCATTCTCTTTTCATTAAAGATAATTTCTTCCCATAAACCAACAGCTAATAATCAACAACTCATTTACTTATCAATCGTTTCCGGCCTTGCACTTGCAACAAAAATCTCGTCCGTTGTTTTTTTGTTTGTCCCTTTAATATCAATAATTATTTCTCATTGGAATAAACAACAGGTGGCCCAACTTCGTCCCACTTTTAACGGGACTTCGAGGGGCAAAGCAGTGATAGCGGGCATGACCTCCAAAGCTTCAGCGAAGGAGGTAATGAAATTTCTGACAGAATCTATTGTTTTGTTTATGGTCATGTCTATTATTACTTCCCTCATCTTCTCCCCTCACAACCTCATATCCTTCAAGGATTTTTTCTCATCCTTTCAATATGAATCGTCTGTTGCACTCGGAAAATATATTACCTTTTACACCAGGCAATTTGTTTTTAGTATTCCCGTATGGTTTCAAATAAATAATATATTTCCTTATGTTTTAGGTTTGCCCCAGTTTATATTATTTATCTTTGGATTTTTCTTTTTACCTTGGAAAAATGCTCGTATAAATTTACTCAGATTTTCTTTTCTCATTTATTTTCTCCCCAATGCATTTGTCTTTACAAAGTGGACGCGATTTATGGCACCTATATTTCCTATTATGTCGATTTTCGCAGTCATATTTATATATAGCATGTATGGAAAGTCAAAAGGCAAAAGGCAAAATTCAAAAATGCAAGTTAGAAGTCAAACGTTAAATACTTCTTATTTTTTACTTATATTTTTAACTTTTTCCTTTTGCCTTTTGACTTATCTTCCAGGCATCGCATTTCTCTCTGTCTATACTTCTCCTGACGTACGTTTTACTGCATCTGAATGGATATATGATAATATTCCATCAGAATCCAAAATACTTTCAGAAACAGCTAACGTAATTGATATTCCCATTCCAACCACTAATCACAAAATACCAATCTCCAACTATCAATACCTCTCCTTTGACTTTTATAATCTCGATACAAATATTGAACTCCAAAATCAATTGCCTTATCTTGAACAGTCAGCTGATTATATTTTTATTCCATCCCGCCGGATATTTACAAATCATACCTGTATTAATCTTAAAACCTTTCCAAATATCACGGGAGATTATCCGAAACGATGCATGAATTTAGAAGATCAATATCCTTTATTGAATAAATACTATAATGATCTTTTTTCCGGACGCTTAGGTTTTGAAAAAGTTGCAGAATTTTCTTCATACCCTAAAATTCAATTATTTGGAAAAACAATTGTTGAGTTTCCCGATGAGAAAGCTGAAGAAAGCTGGAGTGTGTTTGACCACCCTGTGATTAGAATATACAAAAGAATTCAGAATTCAGAATCTAGAATTCAGAATAAAAATCAAAGAAATCAATTAGATTTCTCAAACTATCAAACTACCAACTACCAACTACCAATCGCTAATCGCCCCTTCGATAATACTCAGGGTAAACAATTGCCAATCACTAACTACCACCTTCTCATTGCTGATACACCAGAAAAGTGGAAAAAAGGTCTTATGTATGTCAGAGAAAAACAGGATATACATGGATTGGACGGAATGTTATTTCAATTTCCCAGTAGTAAAACACGGACTTTTTGGAACAAAAATACTATTTCTGACCTAACCCTCTATTGGGTAAACAATGAAAAAGTTGTTGGAACTTCAAACCTTCCTTCCATTGAAAAATCGAAAAATATAGTCATGGAATCTTCACCAAGCGAGGTAGATGTTGTAATAGAAATTATAAAATAATATGAATGTGAAAACTCTCCTTATTATCGTTTGTTGCTACGTTGTTT
>PFLI01000062.1:0-8235 GCA_002785065.1 Candidatus Roizmanbacteria bacterium CG_4_10_14_0_8_um_filter_33_9 | reverse complement strand
TTCAATTGAATGACGAACCGGACCATTTTCAATATGTATTCTGACTCGCAAGAGGAGCTTTTCCAAAAGTACCAAAGGCTACCGGCATGCCTCTCTTTGACAAAAATATTAGCACAATATATAACGTAATGGAAGTTGCCAGTAATGATAATAATCTTCCCAATTTTTCAAAAATAAAAACAGCTCGTGAACAAAACATATACTTTAATACTCTTTATAAATCAACACCTCTTACTTATCAGGCTCATCATCCACCTCTCTACCATTTCCTTGGATCTCTATTATTTCGTATTTCAGATACACTGTTTCATAACCTCATTTTTATTTATTATTCTGTCCGACTCATATCAACTGCTTTTTACTTTTTAACAATCTATGTTGTTTGGCATATTTCCATTCAACTCATAAAGAATAAAAAAATCGCAGATTATCTGACTGTTGTATTTGCAATAAATCCTGTTGCTTTAAAAATGGGAATTGCAATTAATCCCGACATTGCAGCGACAGCTCTTGCGCTCAGTATCCTTCTCGCCTTCCTTGCAGTGAGAAAAAAAGCAATAACAAAGGATTTTTTGATTTTAATTACCGTTTTTCTCACTATTGGAACATATGTAAAATTTCAGAATATTGTTTTTTTTCCATTTGCTTTTCTCGTGTTTCTATTAAGAGGAGTCCAAGAGAAAAAAGTACGAACGTATATTATAAAAGGATTTATGGTCTGTCTAAGCGGATTAATGTTGTTTCTACCATGGATGATACATTCCTATATAACAACCCAAAGCATCACTCCTTCTTCTGTAGTTTATACGTTTTTTTGTACACAAAATAATCCACAATTTACTTGGTATGTTATACCCTTTCAGGCTTTACTTGAATTTCGTCATCCTATTTCGCATTTTGCAGGGTTTGTAGGTTGGGGTGAACCATATCCATTTAAACCATTTTTTATTATGTATACCATTATTTTTTCACTATTTCTTGTATTGGGAATAATGAAAACAATTACTTCAAAACAAAAAGAATGGATTACGTATCTAATTCCTCATATGACATTTATACTTCTTTTTTTTCTGGGTGTAAGTTTAACATATAAAATTAACAGATATTCCTGCGATATCCAGGGTAGGTATTTATTAACAGCTCTTTTCCCTTTTTTCCTTCTTATTTTTCAAGGAATTTCTTCAATTTTTAAAACAAAAAGGGAAACTGTTGCGCATATAATGTTCCTCTTTTCCATCTGGCAGTTTTTATTTATTCTTTGTTACGTACTTATTCCACGCTATTATGTTTAAGAAAATAATACTCATTATTTTTATGATAAGTCCACTTCTATTCGTCTTTTTTCTTGGATATCCTTTACAGACGTATAAAACAACTCAAGAGAAGGGAGTCATACTTTCAAAACGCTGTTTCAAAGTCGGAGAACTAAGACAATTTATCCACTGTTATCAATCTGGGAAACGTATTGTTAGTAAACAACTTACTACAGAGCTCAATACTAAATTGAGCGCACTGTTTCCTTTTTTTAATGTGGTTTTTTTCGGAGGGATAATAGGAATAATTATCGGAATTTTAATGCTCTGACTTTTTGAAAATCTTTCTTATTGTTGGTAAAAAGAAACAAACCATATTGAAGACAAGCAGCAGCTATGAAGGCATCAGCAAGTACATTAACGGTATCATTTCTTAAAAGCTCACCTGCAATAATACCTGTTTTCTTATTTATATCTGCTATTTGAAAAAGGTCAACAAATTCTAAGGCAGTTTTCATTTTTTCTTTGTTTTTAAGTCCTTTATTATTCAAAAACTCGCTTAAAATAACAGGATTAAGATATAATTCCATGTCTTTTGTTTCTTGCTTAATAAACAGCTGTCCAAGTTCGTCATTATATCCGTTTACATAATCAATTAAAATATTTGTGTTCACAAGAACTTTTTTCATGTTTTTCTTTTTATCAAATTCTCGATGTATTTTTTTTCTTTATCATTACGTCTCACTCTATATTCATACTCCAGTCCTGTTTCTTTTCCCTTTAAAAAACCGTAAAACTTTTTAAAGTCTGTTTTTAATAATGATTCTTTTGCCGGCATGAGAATAGCTACCGGTTTGTTAAACCGGTATACCACTACAGGTACTTCTGTTTTTACTATTTCATCTAAATAAGATGATAAATTCTCCCTGAGGAGAAAAACCGATGTGCTTTTCATACTTCTATGATAACAAAAATAAATATAGTTGTCAAGTTGTACATATGTACAGTATTTTTGACCAATTTTGGCTTGACAAGAAGAAGAAGTAAAATTGAGAAATATGCCAGAACAAACAGTACCGCCGCAAGAGCTACCACAATTTATTTTAGAAAGAAAATACCAAAACGTGAGACCTCAATCGCCACAACATTTCGCTATTGTAAACCAAATGTTAAATCAACAGTTAAGTTTAGATGACGTCATAGCAGGAAGAAATCCAAATGATGCAGAAAATAAAACTAAAGTTGCTCTTCGACAAAGAGAGGTTGAATTTCAAGATGAAATATGGAGATTTACAGTACCTGGATACACAAGGGCAAAAAGAAAATTGCTTGAAGATTGCCTTGATTTCCACAGTAGTCTTTTTACAACTAATCAACGATTATATACAGACACAGATCGTAAAGATGCTGACCTTCATACCTATCAAGCACTAAGTGCATTTTATAAAGGACTATATGACCGCATCTTACAAAACTAATATAACCACATTCCCAAGCTGATTCGTGTAAAAAACATAATTTCGGTTAACATAGATTTACCTTTTTAACACCTCAATCCCTGGAAGGGTTCCTTTTTCAATAAGCTCAAGCATAGCTCCTCCACCAGTTGAAATATGAGTTATTTTTCCTTCCACAGAGCTATGTTTTATGGAGATTAACGTATCTCCACCTCCAATGATGGATACCGCATTTGTATTATCAATAATCGCCTTTAGAATCGCTTCAGTTCCTAGTGCATACTGAGGATTTTCAAAATATCCCACCGGACCATTCCAAATAAGTGTTTTTGCTTGGGCAATAATAGCGCTATAATGTATTTCTGTTTCAGGACCAATATCAAGTGGACATTCATTTGCATCCATGTTAGAAAATTTTTTTATTACCCCTTCTGTTTTTTCATCGTTTCTGTTTCCTACACGATAATCTGTTGGTAATAATAATTTTTTTTTATTTTTATTTGCGTATTCAATTACTTCTTTTGCTGCCGTAATAAATTCCGGTTCAAACTGACCACAACCAATTTCATATCCTTGGGCTTTTAAAAATGTATTTGCCATAGCGCCACCAATTAACACTGCATCTGATATCTGGAGTAATTTTTTAATAAATCCAATTTTTGTTGATACTTTAGCACCAGCAACAACAACAACAAGAGGCTTTTTTGGAGCCTCAATTCCCTTTGTAATAACAGATACCTCTTTTTTAAGAAGCAATCCTCCATATGAAGGAAGAAGAGGTGGAATCCCAATAACTGATGCATCATTCCGATGACACACACCAAAACCATCATTCACATATATATCAGCAAATGCGGCTAATTTTTTTGCAAATTCAGAATCATTTTTTTTCTCCCCAGGATAAAAACGGGTGTTTTCAATAATATATATGGTTTTGTTATTAGATAACATATTCAGTTTTTCTTTAACCTTAAACAAATCATCAGTTAAAAAGTCATTGATTAATTCAACGTGATAAGCAGGAGTATATGTTTGTAAACGCGTGGCAATAGGTTTTAAAGAAAGTTTTTTATCTCTCCCTTTTGGATTTCCTAAATGGGACATTAAAATAAGAGTATTTCCTCTTTCGAGAAGGTATTCGATCGTAGGCAGTGAATTTTTTATCCGAGTGTCATCGTGAATTGTTCCATCTTTATTCAAAGAAACATTATAATCCACTCGAAGCAACACCCGTTTATTCTTTATTTCAACTTCATCAATGTATGTTATTTTTGACATAATATTAATATTCAATTTTCAATATTCAACATCCAATTAATTCCCAATATTCAACACTCAATAGATTTTTAACTTCAATTAATCATTATTTGCTTATTTGTTTTTATTGATTGAATATTGGACATTGATTATTGATCGTTTTAATTAAATAAATTCCGATATTTTTTCCACCAAATCAACCATTCGTGTGGAATAACCCCACTCATTATCATACCATCCAAATAATTTCACTAAAGTTCCATTTATAACTTTTGTGTAATTTGCATCAAATATACATGAATAGGATGATCCAATATAATCAGAGGAAACAAGCATTTCTGAAGTAAATCCCAGTATTCCTTTCATTTCATTTTGCGCTATTTGTTTAAATGTCTCATTTACTTCTTCAACGGTCGTTTGTTTTTCAACAAGAGCGGATACATCGGATAAAGACACTGTCGGAACTGGTACGCGAATTGCCCCAATTTCGATTTTACCTTTCAAATCAGGAATCGTTTTTACAACAGCTTTTGCAGCACCTGAAGTTGATGGAATAATATTCTGAAAAGCAGCCCGCGACCTCTCAACTGATTTTCCAGAATCATCAAGCATGCTCTGCGTTTGTGTAACTGCATGAGTGGTCGTTAAAAATGCTGATACAATCTTAAAATGATCATGAAGTACTTTAAGTAAGGGAGATGCACAGTTTGTTGTACACGAAGCATTGGAAATTACTGATTCATTTTTCCAATCAATCATTCCTTCATTCACACCTAAAACAACATGCGGAATAATATCATCTTTTGCAGGCGCAGTTAACAATACTTTTTTTACCGATCCCCGCATGTGTTTGACAAGATCTTCTTTTTTGGTAAATGCTCCACTTGCATCAACTACAACATCAACCCCATACTGCTCCCATGGAATTTCAGACGGTTCTGAAATAAGCGATGTAGGAATAAGTTTCCCATCAACGGAAATACCATCTTCAACTGCTTCTACTGCTTTTGCAAACTTCCTATATACCGAATCATGCTGGAGAAGATATGCAAGCATATCGGGTTTTGTCTTTCGCGTATTTATCGCAACAATATCAAATGTGTTCCGATCAAGGGCAATGCGGGTAAATGCTCTTCCAATCCTTCCAAACCCATTTAATCCTACTTTTATCCGTTTCATAAGAAATAAATAATTATTAAAAAGTTTTTTATATTACGAATACGTTTTTTATGTAATCGCCTGGGCCCCTTTAGGGTGAGGCGACATAAAAAAAGTATTCGTAATATTGTTACAACTCCATATATTTTTCAACTTCCTCTTTACTCCCCATAACAACCGGCACCTTTTGAGTAAAATCGGATGGTACAATATCAAGAGGATTTTTCCCATTTGAAATTGCCATTCCCCCTGCCTGCTGCATAATAAATGACATTGGATTTACTTCATACATCAAGCGCAACTTCCCTTGTGAATGCTTACTGTCTGCAGGATACATAAATACCCCACCCTTAAGCAGTGTTCTATGTACATCTGACACCATGGTTCCCACATAGCGTAATTTATATGGTTTTATAGCATCCTTAAAACTACCTATATAATCCTGATCTTTTTTTGAAAAAAGTGGAAAATAACCTTCATTTACCGAATAAATAGAACCCCGTTTTGGTATACGAATATTCGGATGTGAAAGAAGAAAGCTTCCCATGGAAGGATCAAGAGTAAATCCATTTACTCCATTTCCGCATGAATATACAAAAATAACGCTGGGACCGTAAATAATATATCCCGCAGCAACTTGTTTTATTCCCGGTTCAAGAAATGATTCACTTTTTCGGTAAATTGAAAAAATCGTACCTACATTTATATTGATGTCAATATTTGATGAACCATCAAGTGGATCTAAAAAAACAGTATAATTTCCACTATGTTTTTTAATAAAAAATGGCTTGTCAAGTTCTTCAGATGCGATCGCATGAGCTTGACCTGATTCGGAAAGGATGTCAACAAGTAAATGGTTACTAAACTCATCAAGTCGTTGAACTTCTTCGTCATAAGCATTTTTTTGCCCAGTTTGTCCAAGTATGTCAACTAAGCCTGCTTTTTTAATATGACTTGCAATAATTTTTGAAGCATTTTCAATTTGAGTAAGCAGTAAAGTAAATGAACCCGTTGAACCGGTAAAATTGCGCTCTTCTTTTAAAATAAACTCTGTTAAGGTAATTACTTTTTTATACATATGGCTGTATTAAATCTCGAGTATTACATACGTTTAATTTTGAAAACAACATAAGAAATTGTTTTTCTAGTGCTTGAATTATCGGCTTTTTATCATCCTCCGATAAAGACCAAAGCTCTTTTTTATATTGACCGAATGCTTTTTTTCGTGTTTTATAGATAAATTGTTCATCAGTCCATTCTTCTTTTCTCTCTTTTTGCAGATTCTCTCTTATCCACTTGTACATGGTATTTTTGAGAGTTGGTTGAAGATTGTCATATAGGGTATTTTGAAAACCTGTTGCAAGATGAATTTCAAGAGTATGAGCCTTTGGAAATTGATTAAATAATTCATCCGGCAATGTTGAAGCACCATGTTGTACTGCCCCACCAATATGATATTGTTCTCGGGCAACACGACCAATCTCTTCCAAGACATTGAAATCCAGCTTTACTTTTGCAATCGAACCATCTGCGAGTGGAACTCCTCCATGACTTGTACCTGTCTGTACACTCACTTTACTCATGCCTTCACCAATCGCTGATCTCCGATCTCTAATCTCTTTCTTATATCCTTTCATAAAGGCATGAAAATCTTCAACTGTACTGTTTTTTCCCCCAATATGACCAATTTCGCCGCCGATTGAAACCATAGTATCTTTTGGCTGAATTAAACGAATATATTCGGTAAGTACTGAGGTCATTTCAAAGTTGGTTTTTTGTTGCTCATCAATGCTTTTTTTAGATAAATCTACCAAAGTTGAAGCATCAATGTCTATATTATAAAAACCCGCGCTTATTGATTTGTTTATTAATTCTTTAATATTGTTAAGTTCTTGTTCTGGTTGAGATAGATATAGCTTAGCCTTAAATTGATAATGATCTCCTTGTAAAAAAACGGGGCCTTTATAACCCTCTTTAAGAGCAGCTGCAAAAACCACGACAGTATATTCATCCGGTTCTTGAAGTGTATATGTCTGTTCTGAGCGAGCTATTTCAAAAATAAAGGGGCCAACCTTATTTTGCATTGCTATCCGAAACACAGCTCGACATGTATCATACGCCATTCCGCGGATATTCATAGCAGGAACAGTAAATCCAGAAATTGTTCCCTTTCCAATTGACATATAGAGGTCGTGAATGGATGCAGAATAAATTCCTTTTTCTTTCGCAAGTGAACGAATTTGGAGTCGACTATTCTGTCGGACCGATACATCGGGAGCAAAAATAGCATTATAAATAAGTAAGTCTATGTCCATAGTATAATTACACTAAATGATAACTGTTTTAATTATACTATGTTTAAACACTTGTCAAATCAATGTATTTTTTGCTTAATCGTACAGAAAGAAAAACCATGTTTTCAAATGTATGAAGATGATCTTTTTTTTGGTTTTTTAGATACCCATCCTTTTAATCCCGGAAATACGCTTCTTATTCCAAAAATCCATTATCGATGGGTATACGATGTCCCTCAATTTGGCGCGTTTTTTGAAACAGCAAAAAAAATCGGTCTAGCTATCCAAAAGGCTACAAAATGTCATTCCATCAATTTTCTTACACTTGGATATCAAATACAACACGCACATATTCGCATTATTTCACGATTTAAAAACGATGGTCATGAAAATGGTATTTTACTTTATGAAGTTAAAAAAATTTCCGATAACAAAATGAAAGAACTTGCTACTTCAATACAAATGTATTTGTAAACCTTTAAAACTAAAATCCTGTAACAAAAAAGTCTGTGGGAATCTGCGGATACGATTGAAATAGTTGAATTCGTTTTGTAACCCCTGTCTCTGTTTTTGCAGTTGAAACAACGGTTTTACCTTGCAATGGAAGTTTATTTAAGTGTGGACCTTCTATAATAATTTTAGTTCCGTTATATAAAACTCTGACTATAAGCAGCTTTGTATCTGCGGACACTGAACCTCCTGGTAAAGTTGATTTATAGTAGAGAGTAGTGTTTTCAACAAGAAATGGTCCTGCAGAAACCCCTAACGGCTGTGACGCTAAGTTGAAATTCATGTAGCCACATGGATCTATAAGAT
>PFLI01000023.1 GCA_002785065.1 Candidatus Roizmanbacteria bacterium CG_4_10_14_0_8_um_filter_33_9 | reverse complement strand
CTCGAACAAACAAAATATTCCTCAAACCTGAGTGATAAAGAAGTACTACAACACACCTCTCATTTTTTTGGAAAGCTTAACAAAGAATCCCTCTTTTGGAAGAATAAAAAGGACTCGATAACGTTGAAAGAAAAAATTATCCAAAAATTATCAGATTAGTTTATGATCAAAATCTTCAATAAGTTTTTCCGTCTTTTTTTTAGTGATGCTTTACTTATCGCAATAATCGTATTAAATGTCATAATAAATCTCTTTCAAACTATAAAAGGAAAAATTGTTTATGATATTGACATAGCTCGAGATTTTCTTCTCATTGATCAGATTATTTTAACACAGCATCCAACTCTAATTGGCGCCCGAACTGCGATAGATGGTGTTTTTCATGGACCTTTTTGGCTTTATCTAAACCTTCCTATTTTTTTTCTTTCTAAAGGCAATCCGATTGTGATTTCATGGTTTTGGCTATTATTATTTATGCTACTATTATTATCTGTTTTTATTATCACCAGCAAAATTGCAGATAAAAAATCTGCTTTGATTGCTTGCACACTGCTCTCAACTCAGGGAATTTTTTTTATTAAATCCCCAACAAATCCATTCGGTGCTTTTCTTTTGTATCCGTTCTTTTTTTATTTTTTTTTAAATTATGTTTGCAAACATAATAAACAGCATCTTGCTCTATCTGTCATTTTATTAGGTTTTATCATTCAATCAGAAATAGTATTTGGTTTACCGATTTTTTTCTCAGTATTCTTTTTGTTATTTTTATCAAAAAACAAATAAAAGACCTCCTTTTGTTTACTTTGATATTAATTCCATTATCCAGTTATATTGTTTTTGACGCAAACCATTCAATGCTTCAAGCAACTTCATTATTACGTTTTATTACACAAAAAGGTTCTTACTCTCATTTTGTAAATATACTTATCGATCGTATTTTTGGATTTTTTTCTTATAGCATCCAATTATTTTCGTACTATCCTGTTAATGAAAAAACTTCTTCCGTTTTATGTACAATATTCAATTTTTTAATAAGTTGTTTTTTTATTTTATTCATATTTAAACAACGATCTCACAGAAAAAGAATAAACCAAAACATGCTTTACCTATCTATCTATTTTTATTTCGGTTTTTGGTTTCTTACCCTATTTACATCTCAAACAATCCATTGGTACTATTACTTTCCTTTTTTGACAGTAACAATAATATGTTTCGCAATATTAATTACTAAATTCTCTCATTATGTTTTATACCCTGTTATTCTTTTAATTGTAAGTTTTAACATGATACAAGGTCTTAAGAGCTTCCAATACTCAGATATAAATAGTTCGTCGTGGGAATTCCACTACAATTTAGCAAAACATATTTTTAAAGATGCGCCAAAACAATTTGGATATTACATAAACACCTTTGATCAAATTAGCTCCTATTTACCAATGTATGCAATGAAATATTCTCAACAACAATTTGCTCAAACTCGCTCACATTCATTAGAAAAAAAGCCGATAACCTATTTAATAATAGGGTCATATCCAGACAATAAACCCTTAGATAATAACTGGTGGAAAAAAGAGAGAGTTAGAATAACCAAAAAGCCTCTTGAAAAAATAGTATATAAAAACGGATTTGTTGTTGAAAAATACTTTTTGAACGATGCAGAACTAAAAACTCCGGCTGATACGACAATTTTTCAAACATTGCAATATAGATAAATTATGAGAATATTGAAATTTATTAAAAATAATACTGTTCTTTTATTATTTCTTATCTCACTTTCTACCCGATTATATTGGTTATTTTTTGGAATGCCTTCTGTAACAAATGATGAAGCAGATATCTATACCTCAGCCTATATTTTTGGAAGAACTTTGAAAGACTATTATGGAAATTGGGGTTTCTTAACAACTGGCATTCTTACCGCAAAACCAAGTCTTCCCATTTATATTGGTGCTATCCCATGGTTTTTTACTTCAATTAAAAGTGTTATTCTGGCAAGATTACCATTTGTACTGCTAAACAGTATTTCACCCGTTCTTCTCTACTCAATTATTAAGTCCTTTAAGATTGGTAAAAGACTGCCTTTTCTAGCGTTTTTTGTAATAAATTTTTCACCATGGTTCAGCTACCCTTCAACAACTGGATACGAAGCTATGGTTGTATTATTTTTTATCCTTTTGTTTTTCCGTATAACAGTCTCCCGAATAAAAATGATAATTAAAATCCCACTCAGCTTAATTATTGGATTTTTAGCCTTTAATAGCTATATGGGAACAAAACCAGTCTTCCCTTTTATTCTTTTTATAGGTTTTCTGTTCTATCTGAATGTTCATAAAAATGAATTTACAAAAAAACAAATATTTTCTGCAATTGTTTTTTCGATCGTTACCTTTAGCATATTCATAGGAATTAATTACATTGCTCCAAACTCAACTCTCGTAAAACGCGAATATCAGATAATGCTTAACTATTATGAAAAACCCCAAATTGAAGGTAAGGTTTGGTTTGAAAGATGGACAAGTAAAGGACCCGATAAATTAATCGCATTATTATCAAATAAATTTACCATCCGCTTAAAAGACTATGCGTCAAAATATTTTATTTCCTTTAATCCACAACTTTTTTTTCAAAAAGGCGATCCATCCTCGCTTTACGGAACTGCAGATCTTTCAGGTTTATTTTTTATCACTGATTTTGTTTTCTTTATTTTGGGTTTATATTTCTTATCTGGAATAAAAAATCGTGGAATATATATCCTTCTTGCATTATTTTTTGTGGGAGGTTTACCCGTTGCATTATCAAATAGTTCCCCCACGTTTATTCTTCGTGGAGTGATTCTCCTCATTCCTTACTCCATATTAATTGCTTATGGAATGGAGCAAGGTATTAAAAAATGGAGATATGGCATAATGTTTCTTACTATTCTCTTTGCTATAAACTACGCTTTATTTATTACTGTTTATTCAGTGAGAATCACTAACCTAAACGGAGAACAATGGAAATATACCATCAAGCTAATATCTGAAAAAATTGACCTTATA